>NZ_NHSG01000069.1:0-7429 GCF_020024005.1 Streptomyces purpurogeneiscleroticus | reverse complement strand
GCATGCGGAGGCCGAGGGGCGGGGGTGCGGCCATGGCGTCCTGGACGGGGCGGGAGTAGGCGCGGTGGAATAGCGAGCCGAGTACGAAGTCGGCGGCGAGCGAGCGGACTTCGGAGCGGTGCTGGTGGAGGCCGTGGCCGTCGGAGTGGACCTCGAAACGGCAGGTGTCGCGGTTGATCTTCTTGGCGCGCTCGGCGTAGCGGTAGGACAGGTCGGGGTCGACGCGCTCGTCGTTGGTGCCGTGTACGAGCAGTACGCGGCGGCCGACGAGCTGTTTGACCGGGTCGGTCGGGGTGGCGGCCGGGCCGGCCGGGAGCCAGGGGGCGATGCCCAGTACGGAGTTGACCGCCGGGTGGCCCGCGGCGAGCAGCGCTGCCCGGGCGCCCGTCCCCGTACCGACCAGGCAGAGCGGTACGTCGCCGTAGCGGCGGACGATCTCGGCCACCGCCCACTCCGCGTCCTGCGCGGGGTGGGCCGCGTCACCGTTCCAGCCGCGGCAGCGGAAGTGCAGGACGTGGGTGGTCAGCCCGTCCCTGCGGCCGGCCCGCGCCAGGCCCGTGGCCAGCGCGCGGGCCGTCAGCGTGGCCACCGGCGAGGGACGCCCGGTGCCCGTCTCGCCGCCCTCGGGGAGTAAGAGGGCGACCGCGTTCACCGCGCCGCCCGCCGGTCCCGTACCCGCTCCCAGTCGTTTCCCCAGCCGGGCCGTGCGCCCGGACAACGATTGCCCATCCATGGCATGAACGATGGCAGACGGGGGGTCGGTGGCCCACCCCGTGTACGGGTCACTGTTCCGTATCGGTGGCGGGGCGCGTCCGCTTCGCCCGGACGCGGCCGAATCGCTAGTGCGTTCTACGCGCGTAGGGGCTACAGTGCCGCAATGACGAGCCAGACCAGCAATCTCCCGACCGCAGAGCAGATCCGCCGCGCGCCGAAGGTGCTGCTCCACGACCACCTCGACGGCGGCCTGCGTCCCGCCACGATCGTCGAACTCGCCCGCGAGACCGGGTACGACGGCCTGCCCGAGACGGATTCCGAGAAGCTCGGTGTCTGGTTCCGCGAGGCCGCGGACTCCGGCTCGCTGGAGCGCTATCTGGAGACCTTCGCGCACACCTGCGCCGTCATGCAGACCCGCGACGCGCTGGCCAGGGTGGCAGCCGAGTGCGCCGAGGACCTGGCCGCCGACGGCGTCGTCTACGCCGAGGTCCGGTACGCGCCCGAGCAGCACCTGGAGAAGGGGCTCAGCCTCGAAGAGGTCGTCGAGGCGGTCAACGAGGGCTTCCGGGAGGGCGAGCGGCGGGCGCGCGCCAACGGCCACCGCATCCGCGTCGGCGCGCTGCTCACCGCGATGCGGCACGCCGCCCGCGCCCTGGAGATCGCCGAACTGGCCAACCGCTACCGCGACCTGGGCGTCGTCGGCTTCGACATCGCGGGTGCCGAGGCGGGCTACCCGCCCACCCGCCACCTGGACGCGTTCGAGTACCTCAAGCGCGAGAACAACCACTTCACGATCCACGCGGGCGAGGCGTTCGGGCTGCCGTCCATCTGGCAGGCGCTGCAGTGGTGCGGCGCCGACCGCCTCGGGCACGGCGTGCGGATCATCGACGACATCCAGGTCGACGACGACGGCGGCGTGAAGCTGGGCCGGCTGGCGTCGTACGTGCGCGACAAGCGCATCCCGCTGGAGATGTGTCCGACCTCGAACCTGCAGACCGGAGCGGCCAGTTCGTACGCCGAGCACCCGATCGGGCTGCTGCGCCGGCTGCAGTTCCGGCTGACGGTCAATACGGACAACCGCTTGATGAGCGGCACGAGCATGTCGCGCGAATTCGAGCACCTGGTCAGGACGTTCCACTACGCGTTCGATGATCTTCAGTGGTTCACCGTCAATGGGATGAAGAGCTCGTTCCTTCCTTTTGATGAACGTTTGGCCATGATCAACGACGTGATCAAGCCCGGTTACGCCGAACTGAAGTCGGAATGGCTCTTCCCGAAGGGGCTGGAAGGGTCCGTGTGAGCTGGGCGTCCTGACGCTGAGTGAGGTGCATGGGCGGGGAGTTCGGGTTGCCCGGCGAGGTGCCGAACCGGGCATGTGGGATGTTTGCGGCTTGGGCGATCATGTCTTTAGCGTCAAGTGCCGGACAAAACCCCGTCACGAGGACAAAAGTTGATGAAGCAGGGAACCGTCAAGATCATCGGTGCCGCGGCCCTCGGAGCGGCCATCGCCGCCACCGCGGCCGGCACCGCCTCCGCCGCTTCTGTGACCGAGCCGGTCACCGGTGCCGCCAGCGGGCCGCTGCAGAGCCTCACCGGCCAGGCCGCGCCGTCCTCGGACGACAGCGGCAAGAGCACGACGAACGCCAAGGGGAACCTCCTCGGCGGGCTGCCGGCCGGCGGCGTCACCAAGGCCGTGGGTGGCGGCCTCCCCCTCGGCGGCTGAGGCGCCGCCACGCACCGCGCCCCGGCCCGTACACATCCGTACGGGCCGGGGCGCGGCTGTGCCCGGGGTATCGCGGCGCGCGGCCGGCCGGAGCGGCGGACCGGCGCGCGGGTCACCAGGCTTCGCTGTACTTCTTCTCCGTCGGGAGGAAGATCCACAGCGCGAGGTAGACGAGGAACTGCGGGCCGGGCAGCAGACACGACAGCACGAAGATCACGCGCATCGTGGTGGGGGTCGTGCCGAAGCGCCGGGCCAGACCCGCGCAGACTCCGGCGATCATCCTGTTGTTGCGGGGGCGGACCAGTGCGGCGGCCATGGGGCTCGACTCCTTGCTCGGTTGCTCGGTGCTCAGTTTCCGGGGTGCCCTTCCGGTGCGACCCGATAACTCCACGCTAGGTCCGCGAGCCGGACAGGGCGTCGGCCTGCGGAGCGAGACCGACCCTGGGGATCGTCGGGGTCGCCCCTGCCCCCGTGTACTCCCGACGGCGGAGCCGGGCCCTGACCACAGGGACGACCACCAGGTGCGCCAGCGCCACCCCCAGCGTGTTCAGCAGCACCACGTCCACGTCCGGCACCCGCCCCGGCACCGTGCTCTGCAGCACCGCGACGGCGAACGCGATCATCGCGCCCGTGAACACCGTACGGGTGAAGGAACCCAGCGCCGAGGCGGTCAGCCGGCCGCCCGCGAGCGGCAGCAGCACGCCCAGCGGCGCCAGCAGCAGCACCGCGCCGCCCAGCTGGTGCACGGCCTCCCACGGCCCCAGCGCCAGCGCGGCGCGGATCGTCTCCAGGGGCCGGAGATTGGCGGCCGGTACCCAGGGCACCGCGCGTGGACGCAGCGTCAACGAGTAGACGATCGACAGGTGCGCCAGAAGGAGGACGAAGCCCGCGGCGCGCATACGGAAACCGGCCATCCCGCCGGGGCCATGACGCTGCACACCCGCCCAGACGCCACCACCGGCGGCGGCGGTTCCGTGCGGGAGGTCACAGCGGGAGACACAACGGGGGAGGCCGTGGGAGCCGGGCCGGGGCCGGGCTCAGTCCTTGCCGTCCGCCCCGTCCGGGGCCGGTGCCGGGCTGCCCCGGTCGGCGCGCTGGGCGAGGTCCGGGTGGCGCAGGACGGCGTCGGAGCACTCGTAGTGGCGCGGCGCCGCGTCGTCCGGGCCGCCGAGCACCGCGGCCCGCTTCCCGTCCACCGGCAGCCGCGTCCCGTACGTACACACCAGCTGTGCGAGCGCGAACGACGGCAGGTCCGCCGGGCGGATGTTCAGCCGCAGCGCGTCCTCCGGATCGCCGGCGCGCGGCCCGGACACCGTCAGGTCGTCCGGTACCGCGGTGCCGAAGCCCGCGTCCTCCTCGCCGGGCGCGGGCCGCTGCCGCAGCTCGTTCAGGAGCGTACGGGCCACCCCGGGCCGGTCCTCGGAGGTACCGCCCTTGGGCAGCGACACGGTCCGCTCCACGGGGACCAGCGCCGAGCTGCACACCAGGTAGATCCTGACCGGGTCGCCGACCGGCACCTCGGGCACCCCGGCCGGCTCCTCGGCCCGGCAGCTCACCCGCGAGGGCGCGCCGCCCGCGTCCACCGGCACCGACGTGCCGCGGATGCCGCAGCCCGCGGCCGTGAGGGCGAGCGCCAGGAGCACGGCGGCCCGCCTCATCGCTCGCCCTCCGCAGCCGTGCTGCCGTCGCCGTCCTGCCGCTTCCGCTCGGCGGCGGCTCCGGTCCCGGAGCCGGATTCCCCGTCCCCGTCCCCGTCCCCGTCTCCGTCCGCCGTCAGCCGTGAGGCGTCCCTGGGGAGCCGCAGCGTGAAGACCGCGCCGCCCTCCTCGGAGTTGGCGGCCGTGATCTCGCCGCCGTGGATGTGCGAGTTCTCGAGCGCGATCGACAGCCCCAGCCCGCTGCCCTCCGACCGCGGCCGGGAGGCACTCGCCTTGTAGAACCGGTCGAAGACATGCGGCAGGACTTCCTCGGGGATGCCGGGCCCGTGGTCCCGTACCCGCACCAGAAGGGAGTCCCCCTCCGTGCGCACGGAGACCCGCACCGGCGATCCGCCGTGCTTGAGCGCGTTGCCGATCAGATTCGCCAGGATCACGTCCAGGCGGCGCGGGTCCAGCCGCGCCATGATGCCGCGCTCGGCGTCCAGCTCCACCGCGTCCAGCCAGGCCCGCGCGTCGATGCACGCCGTCACCTGGTCGGCGACGTCCACGTCGTCCAGGACCAGCCGCGCCGTCCCCGCGTCGAAGCGGGTGACCTCCATCAAGTTCTCCACCAGGTCGTTCAGCCGCCGGGTCTCGCTGACCACGAGCTGCACCGCGGGCGCGATCATCGGGTCCAGCGCCTCGGCCTCGTCCTCCAGGACCTCCGTCACGGCCGTGATCGCGGTCAGCGGCGTCCGCAGCTCGTGCGACATGTCCGCGACGAACCGCCGCGAGGACGCCTCCCGGGCGCTCAGCTCCTCCACCCGCTGCTGCAGCCGCTCGGCGGTCCGGTTGAACGTACGGGAGAGATCGGCCAGCTCGTCGGTGCCGGTCACCCGCAGCCGGGTGTCCAGCTTGCCCTCGCCCAGCTCGCGCGCGGCCGTGCCGAGCCGCTGCACGGGCCGCAGCACGGTGGTCGCGGCGGCCTGCGCGAGCAGCGCCGAGCCGACCAGCGCGAGCAGCGTCGCGACGCCCAGGGACCACGCGAGGGAGTTCAGGTCCTGCCGCTCGGTGGCCAGCGACTTCAGCATGTAACCGGTCGGGCCGCCGCCGTTGAGCTTCGCCCCGGCCACGAAGTACGGGTCGTCCTCGATCTCCTGCCGCTGCCAGTACAGGTGGTACGGCGCCTTGTTCGACGCGTCCACAGGGCGTCGCTGCTCCACTGCCTTCTGGAGCGTCGCCGGCACGGTCTTCAGGTTCAGCAGTTCCCGGTCGGTGGTGGCCGTACAGGTCTTGCCCGCACCGTCCTTCGCCTGCAGCAGTACCGCGTAGTTCTGCGGCCCCGCGGCCATCTGGCGCGCGGCGTCCCGCAGTTCCTCGCAGGCCGGATGGAGCGGCAGTGACCGCGTGCGCTCCTCGAGCTGGGTGCGGAAGTCCTTCAGTGCGGCGTTCTGCGTGCGGTCCAGCACGGTGTTGCGGTTGAGCCAGTACGCGATGCCGGACGCCGAGACCGCGGCGGTCAGCGCCACCAGCGCGAAGACCACGACCAGGCGCAGCCGCAGGCTCGTCCAGCGCAGCAGGCCCGAGGCGACGCCGCGCAGCCGGCCCGGGGCCGGTTCGCTCACTGCGGGGTGTCCAGCCGGTAACCGACCCCGCGGACCGTGCGGATCAGCGTCGGGGAGGACGGCACGTCCTCCACCTTGGCCCGCAGCCGCTGCACACACGCGTCCACCAGGCGCGAGTCACCGAGGTAGTCGTGCTCCCACACCAGGCGGAGCAGCTGCTGTCTGGACAGCGCCTGCCCGGGCCGGCGGCTCAGCTCCAGCAGCAACCGCAGCTCGGTCGGCGTCAGTTGGAGGTCCTCGCCGTTCTTGGTGACGGTCATCGCCGAACGGTCGATGACCAGCGACCCGAACGTCGCCGAGTCGCTCGACTCGCGTTCGCCGCGGCGCAGCACCGCCCGGATGCGGGCGTCGAGCACCCGCCCCTGCACCGGCTTGACGACATAGTCGTCGGCGCCGGACTCCAGTCCGACAACCACATCGATGTCGTCGTTGCGTGCGGTCAGCAGGATGATGGGCAGTTGGTCCGTACGGCGGATCCGCCGGCACACCTCGAAACCGTCGATCCCCGGCAGCATCACGTCCAGGACGATCAGGTCGGGGCGCTGCTCGCGCAGCAGTTTCAGGCCGTCCTCGCCCGTCGCCGCGGTCACCACACGGTGACCCTGGCGCGACAGCGAGAGTTCGAGGGCCGTGCGGATGGCGTCGTCGTCCTCGATCAGCAACAGGAAAGGCACGTGCGCCATTCTGGCGCATGGCACGGCCGGACTTCGACCGGCGGCGTCCCCCCGTACCGCCGCACACCCGCCCCACCTGCACCGGCGTACGCCCGAAGCGGGCCTTGTGAACCTCGCGCGGCCCCCTGTGACAGGGCTGTGACAGTCGGCGGACACCGCGATGAAACTGCCGCGGCAGAGTTTCTGGCACCGGGTGGGAAAGACGGCCCGGGAAGCAGCTGAACGAGCCGGCTCTACCGACGGGGGGCGCGAGATGAACACACTGCACAGCACCGCCAACAGCGCAGTAATCACGCGGCTCCATGATGTCGCGCGGGTCGGGGAGAAGTCCGGTGCCACGATCGGGCGGGGGTGCGCTCGTGGCACCGGGCGTCAGCGGCAGGCGTTCTTCATGACGCCGGTCGAGGCCGTTGACACCGTCGTAGCGGGGACCGACGGGGGGAACGCGTACGGGGAGGCCACGGGGGAGCGGGGTTCCGCGTCGCCGGCGGTGGACAGCGAAGCCGAGTTCACCGCCTACGTCCAGGAGCGCCGTGCCTCCCTGTACGCCACCGCCTACCACCTGACCGGCGACCGTCACGAGGCCGAGGACCTGCTGCAGAGCGCGCTGTTCTCGACCTACCGGGCGTGGGACCGGATCAGCGACAAGGCGGCGGTCGGTGGGTACCTGCGCCGCACGATGACCAACCTGCACATCAGTGCCTGGCGTCGGCGGAAGCTGAACGAGTACCCCACCGAGGAACTGCCGGAGACTGCCGGCGACCAGGACGCGATGCGCGGCACCGAGCTGCGCGCCGTGCTGTGGCAGGCGCTGGCCAAGCTGCCCGAGACGCAGCGCACGATGCTCGTCCTGCGCTACTACGAGGGCCGGACGGACCCGGAGATCGCCGACATACTGAACATCAGCGTCGGCACGGTGAAGTCGAGCATCTGGCGTTCGCTGCGGCGGCTGCGCGAGGACGAGGTCCTCAGCTTCGGCCGCGACCAGGAGGAGTCCTTCGGCGAGCTGGTGGCCTGAGGGACCGGCCCGAGGGGGCTGGGGAAAACGGGGGAAGA
>NZ_NHSG01000068.1:0-7529 GCF_020024005.1 Streptomyces purpurogeneiscleroticus | reverse complement strand
CCCCGCACAGACAAGGGAGCCCGCCCGTGGCCATCTCTGTGTTCGACCTCTTCTCCATCGGCATCGGCCCGTCCAGCTCGCACACCGTCGGCCCGATGCGGGCCGCCCACATGTTCGTCGGCCGCCTGAAGGAAGAGGGCCTGCTGGCCCAGACGACATCGGTACGAGCCGAGCTGTTCGGCTCCCTCGGCGCCACCGGCCACGGCCACGGCACCCCCAAGGCCGTACTGCTCGGCCTGGAGGGCAACGAGCCGCACACGGTCGACGTCGCCGAGGCCGAACGGGACGTCGAGCGGATCACCTCGACCGGACGGCTGCGGCTGCTGGGCCGCGATCTCGACGCTGCCCACGAAATCGACTTCCGCACGGACAGCCACCTGGTCCTGCACCGCCGCCGTTCCCTGCCGTACCACGCCAACGGCATGACGCTGGCCGCATACGACGCCGAGGCGCTGCCACTGCTGGAGAAGACGTACTACTCGGTCGGCGGCGGCTTCGTCGTCGACGAGGAAGCCGCCGGCGCCGACCGCGTCGTGCTCGACGACACCGTCCTGAAGTACCCCTTCAGCAGCGGCGACGAACTGCTGCGCCTGACCCGCGAGACGGGGCTGTCGATCTCGGCCCTGATGCTGGAGAACGAGAGGGCCTGGCGCACCGAGGCCGAGGTCCGGGCCGGCCTGCTGGAGATCTGGCGGGTGATGCAGGAGTGTGTGGCCCGCGGCCTGTCCAGCGAGGGAATCCTGCCGGGCGGCCTCAAGGTCCGCCGCCGGGCCACCGCGGCAGCCAAGGCGCTACGCGCCGAGGGCGACCCGGCGGGCCGGGCGATGGAGTGGGTGACCCTCTACGCGATGGCCGTCAACGAGGAGAACGCGGCCGGCGGCCGGGTCGTGACCGCGCCCACCAACGGCGCGGCCGGCATCATCCCCGCCGTCCTCCATTACTACCTGAACTTCGTCCCCGGCGCGGATGACGACGGCATCGTCCGCTTCCTGCTGGCGGCCGGCGCCATCGGACTGCTCTTCAAGGAGAACGCCTCCATCTCCGGCGCCGAGGTCGGCTGCCAGGGCGAGGTCGGCTCGGCCTGCTCCATGGCCTCCGGCGGCCTCGCCGAGGTACTCGGCGGCTCCCCCGAGCAGGTCGAGAACGCCGCCGAAATCGGCATGGAACACAACCTCGGCCTGACCTGCGACCCCGTCGGCGGCCTGGTCCAGATCCCCTGCATCGAACGCAACGGCATGGCAGCGGTCAAGGCCGTCACCGCGGCCCGCATGGCCCGCCGCGGCGACGGCCGCCACCACGTCTCCCTCGACAAGGTCATCAAGACCATGAAGGAGACGGGCGCCGACATGAAGGTCAAGTACAAGGAGACGGCGCGGGGCGGGCTGGCGGTGAATGTCATCGCGTGCTGAAGGGCGCATCGTTTCTCGATTGCCTCCTCCTTCGAACGAGCCGCGGCCCGGCGGGTGCCCGGACGATGCGCGGACAGACCAGGACGATGGCCGGCACGGCGAGCGTGCTTGCGGGCACGTCGAGGGCGAGGGCTCCGAGGTCAGGTTTTGGTGAATGGGCCGTTGGAATGCCCGGAACGCAGTGTGGCCAGGCTCCGTTGGTACTGCTCTTCGTCGATCTCGCCGCGGGCGAACCGCTCGGCGAGCCGCTGTTCCGGCGAAGGAGCAGCGGGGGCGTGCATGTGCTCGTGCGGCCGGCTCAGGGCGCGGATGGCCAGGACGGCGACTGTAATGATCATGCCCAGAAGACCAGCATGCCGGCCGACATTGCGAACCAGCCCCACCCGCTGACGTTGTGGTCGTACCAGACCATCATGGTGTGCCACCTCCTCTGGGGCACGAGCGCCTCGTCCCGGCCTGCTGCCGGTGGACGGCTCTTTCCACTCACTGTCCCGTGCGCGCGGGCACGGGTTCCAGGGCCTGACGGTCCCGGTGCCAGACCGTTCGGCCCC
Source organism: Streptomyces purpurogeneiscleroticus (assembly GCF_020024005.1). Lineage (NCBI taxonomy): Bacteria > Bacillati > Actinomycetota > Actinomycetes > Kitasatosporales > Streptomycetaceae > Streptomyces > Streptomyces purpurogeneiscleroticus. The sequence goes on along the minus strand of NZ_NHSG01000068.1, from coordinate 5,569 downwards.
TGCCCCGCAGGGGCACCGGCAACGAGGGTGGACGTCAAGCAGGGAGGCGGTCGCCGTGAGTGTCCCCGATCTTGTCGTCGTTGCCGCTGCGGTCGGCGCGGTCGGCGGCTTGGCGTGGTTCTTCTTCGGACCGCGCCGTGCTCACACAGCCCTGGTGGAGGGCGGGGTGCAGCGCGTGGGCGTGACCGTGCGGGGCGGTTACCGCCCCGATGTCATCCGCGTCCGGCAGGGCATGCCGGTGGAGCTGGTCTTCGACCGGCAGGAGTCCGGGGAGTGCACGTCCCGGGTGGTCTTCCCCGACCTGCGGGTGAGCGCGGGGCTGGCCGCGTACGAGCGCACCACAGTGCGCCTGAGCCCCGATATGGCCGGTTCCTACGGCTTCGCGTGCGGAATGAACATGATCCACGGCACGCTGCTGGTCGAACCCGAACCGACAGCACGAGTGCCTGCACCTGCACCTGTACCCTCACCGGGCACCGCCGGCCCCCCTGCTGTCGGTGGAGAAGGCCGGGTCCTCGCCGGGGTCCGTACGCCGGACCATCCCCCGGGCGGCGAGAACGCGGCCGAGGCGGAGGCCGCGGAAGCCGCCGAGCGGCGCGCCGAGATCCGGGATCTGGGCCGTCGGGTCGTCTTCGGTGCGGTGCTGACGCTGCCGGTGCTCTTCGCCGTCATGACGCACGAGCTGTTCGGTGCCGACTGGGTGCCCGGCTGGCTGCTGAACCACTGGCTGCAGCTGGCGCTGATCACCCCGGTGATGTTCTACACCGGCCGGCCGATCCACTCGACCGGCTGGCTGGCCCTACGGCACCGCGGCGCCGACATGAACTCCCTGATCACACTGGGCACATCGGCCGCGTACGGATACAGCCTGCTGGTCACCCTCGCCCCCGGGCTGCTGCCGAGCGAGGTGCGGGAGGTGTACTTCGAGGCGGTCGGAGTGATCCTCACCCTGATCCTGCTGGGCCGGTTGCTGGAAGCCCGTGCCAAGGCCGGCACCGGTGAGGCGATCCGCGCCCTGCTGGGGCTGCAGGCCCGTACCGCCCGGGTGGTTCATGACGGTATCCAGGAGGAGATACCGGTCGAGGACGTCGTGGTCGGCGACGAACTGGTGATCCGCCCCGGCGAGAAGGTGCCGGTCGACGCCGCCGTGCTCTCCGGGTCCTCGCCGGTGGACGAGTCGATGGTCACCGGCGAGCCGATGCCGGTCGTCAAGCGCACCGGGGACACCGTCATCGGCGCGACCGTCAACGGCAGCGGTGCGCTGCGCGTGCGCGCGAGCAAGGTCGGTGCCGACACGATGCTGGCCCAGATCATCCGCCTCGTGCAGCAGGCGCAGGCGTCCAAGGCTCCCATCCAGCGGCTCGCGGACGCCGTGTCCGGCTACTTCGTGCCCGCCGTGATCGCCATTGCCGTCGCCACGTTCGCGCTCTGGTACACCCTCGGCCCGCCGCCGGCCCTGACCCTCGCACTGGTCTCCGCCGTCGCGGTGCTGATCATCGCCTGTCCGTGTGCACTCGGACTCGCCACACCGTTGTCCGTGATGGTCGGCACCGGGAAGGGCGCCCGCGCCGGCATTCTCATCCGCTCCGCCGAGGCGCTGGAGACCGCCCACAAGCTGGACACCGTGGTGCTGGACAAGACCGGCACCGTCACCGCGGGCACCCCCGCGCTCACCGATGTGCACGCCGCCGACGGTTTCGACAAGGACGAGTTGCTGGCGCTGATCGCCGCAGTCGAGGAGCTGAGTGAGCATCCCCTCGCGACGGCGATCGTCGCCGGTGCACGGCAGCGGAACCTGGCCCTGCCCGAGGTCGGCGGGTTCGACTCGGTCACCGGCAAAGGGGTGAAGGCCACGGTAGACGGCCATACCGTCCTGGTCGGCACCGCCCGCCTGCTCGACGACAACGGCATCGCCCCGGGCGGCCTCACCCCCGTCGCCACCGGCCTGTCGGCCCAGGGCAAGACCCCCGTGTTCGCCGCCGTCGACGGCACCCCGGCGGGAGTGCTGGCCGTGGCCGACACCGTCAAGGAGGACTCCGCCGCGGCCATCGCTGCGCTCCGCCGGCTCGGGCTGGAGATCGTCATCATCACCGGCGACACCGCTCGTACCGCCGAAGCCATCGCCCGGCAGGTGGGCGTGGAGCGCGTGCTGGCCGAGGTGCTGCCGCAGCACAAGGCGGACGAGATCCGCCGACTGCAGCACGAGGGCCGTACGGTGGGCATGGTCGGCGACGGCATCAACGACGCCCCGGCGCTGGCCGCCGCAGACGTCGGCCTCGCCATCGGCACCGGGACCGACGTCGCCATTGAAGCCGCCGACATCACCCTCATCTCCGGCTCCCTGACCGGCGTGGTCACGGCCGTCCGGCTGTCGCGCGCCACTATGCGCAACATCCGCCAGAACCTGTTCTTCGCGCTCGTCTACAACGCCATCGGTGTCCCCGTCGCCGCCGGTGCCCTCTACCCACTGTGGGGGATCCGCCTCAGCCCGATCCTCGCGGCCGCCGCGATGGCACTCTCCTCGCTGTCGGTGGTCACCAACGCCTCCCGCCTGCGCCGCCGACGCATCACCCAGCCGCCACCGGCGAAGGTTTCCCATCAGGGTCCCATCAGGGAGGCGACCCGCGGTGAACCGCCCCGGAGCCGAGCCTGAGCCGGCCTGCTGCGCCGGCCACACGGCCGGCCCTCCGCCCGGCACGCTCCGCGGACTGTTCCACCGACCGCATGGAGTTGGCGATGCACGCTCCCTCGCGCAGGAGGGGCGTCGACCGGCCGCGGCCCCCGCCTCATGGTTGCCGCGCGTGGCGTGGCAACCCGGTCGGCCGCGCCTCGCCGCGCTGTAGTTCAGCCGACATGAGAGTGACTGCTCGAGAGCGCGAATGTGAAATGGCAGTGAAGAAGGTTTCGAAAATGCTGGGTGGGTAACGCGCCGGTCCGTGAGTTACCCCAATAACGGCATGCCGCAAAATGCCCCATACGATCCCAACGCAAACCCTCCCTATCACGGCGACCCAAACGCTCAGCAGGGCGGCGACACGATCCCTTTGTCCGCCCGCGGAGCGTATGCCCCGCACAATGGCAATCCCCCCGCTCCCTACCCTGCCGAGCCCGGCGCTCCGTACAGCGGGGCTCCGAATGCTCCGTACGACGCACCCAGGCCCCCGGCAGCTGACCGAAAGGGTGTTGGGGCGGACCGGCTGGCCTTGATCATTCATGGCCTCGCCGATATCGCCGCAATCTTCCTCGGGCTGTGGATCCTGCTGTATCTGCTCGACGCGAATCAGGCGAACCCTTTCGTCGACTTCGTGCACGGTATGGCCGACTGGCTCGCCGGCTGGTCTCAGGACATCTTCATCATGGACACCAAAGGGCTGCGCGTCTTCTTCAACTGCGGCCTGCCCGCAGTGATCTATCTCGTGGTCGGCCATGGCGTCGCCGCCTGGCTCCGACGCCTTTGAGCGCACCGACTGGCCGCACTCAGGGGCGCGGACGCCCGGCACCTCTGAGTGCGACCTTTACCTGCACACCTGCCCTGCACCGGTGCGAGCGCCTCTACGGGGCAGCCGCGGATCACAGTGAAGAGGTGGCCGGCGACACCAGGCGGTAACACGATCAGCTCCCGCGGCGCTGAGGGAAACGTATGCCCGGTCGGCACGCGATCCGGGTCGTGCGACTCATGGAAGATGGCCGGGCCGTAGCCCCGGCCAGGAATGCATGCAATGCGCCGCGGACGCGCGGCAGTTCCGCTACCGACCCCGGCCCCGGGCTCGTATCGAGGAGGCACGAATACCGGACCGATCGACAGGTGCCGCCGCTTCGGCGACCCCTTTTCCGTGCGCACACCCCGCGACCCCCGCGTGGCACACATCACGAGAACTGCATTGCGTGGTTCAGTGATGCGTCGTCCGGATGGAATGCGCCCGCTCCCGCTGCAGGTATGACTATCCTTGTCCGAATTCTCGTGATCGACCATGAGTGTCGGTTCGGGTACTTCGCTGGACAGATTGCACGACATTGCTGGCAATCCCTTTTGGGGAAGTGCGCATCAAATCGGAAACACTTCAGCGGCGCCGCCGTCCTCGATTTGCGTTGAGGGGTACTGAAGAATGCACACTGCCGGGCATGAATCAGAGGCCCGACGGCAGGAACGTCGATTTTCAGAACCGGTATGAGCGTGGGTACGCCCCGCCTCGTCCGGACGCGGCGCGTGGCATGGCGCCGCAGCGGCCGGTGGTGCCGCCGCAGCCACGGGGCGGCGGTCCGTACTACGCCGGGCCACCTCCCCGCCGGGGCGGCAAGTTCAAGCGGATGCTGATATCCGTCCTTGTGATCCTGCTTGTCGTGTCGGTCGGCACGTACTTCTGGGCCGACTCCAAGCTGCGCAAGGAGGTCGACCTCAGTACGGTCATCGACCGTCCCGAGGCGGGCGACGGCACCAACTACCTGATCGTCGGCTCCGACAGCCGCGAGGGCATGTCCGCGCAGCAGCGCAAGGACCTGCACACCGGCGGCAGCGCGGAGGCCGGCAAGCGGACCGATTCGATGATGATCCTGCACGTCGGCTCCAACGGCCCGACGCTGATCTCGCTGCCCCGCGACTCGAACGTCACCATCCCGGAGTTCCAGGGTTCCGAGTCCGGCAAGATGCGGCCCGCGATGGGCGCGAACAAGCTCAACGCCGCATACGCCTACGACGGCCCGCAGCTGCTGGTCCGCACGGTCGAGTACAACACCGGGCTGCACATCGACCATTACGCCGAGATCGGCTTCACCGGCTTCGCCAACATCGTGGACGCCATGGGCGGCGTCGAGATGAACATCGAAAAGGGCTTCAAGGACGACAAGTCCGGCGCCGACTTCGAGGCCGGCCGGCAGACCCTGAACGGTCAGCAGTCCCTGGCGTTCGTCCGCTCCCGCTACGCCTTCACCGGCAGCGACCTGGACCGCACCAAGAACCAGCAGAAGTTCCTCGCCACGCTCGCGAACCAGGCGGCCTCGCCCGGCACCCTGCTCAACCCGTTCGAGCTCTACCCCGTCATGGGCGCGGGCCTGGACACCTTGATCGTCGACAAGGACATGAACCCCTACCTGCTCGGCAAGATGTTCCTCGCCATGAAGGACGTCAACAGCGGCAAGGGCAAGTCGATGAACATGCCGGTCTCCGGCAGCGTCGGCGGCAACCTCCAGTGGGACCAGGCCAAGGTCAAGCAGCTCGTGAACGAGCTCAAGAACGACGAGAAGGTCACGGTCACCAGCGACCAGTGACCAGTGATCAGTGACCAGCGATCAGTGATCAGTGATCAGTGACCACCATCAGCAGGCCGCGAGCGGTCCGTGCGGGAATTTCCGCACGGACCGCTCGTTGCGTTGGCGCGGTACGACCGTTGGCACGGCAGACTGCGTGCGCTGGTCCGCCGACTGGACCGGCTCAGAGGTGGCAGTACGGGTCGGCTCGGGAACAGCGGACGAACGTGCAGGGGCAGAGATTCGGTCGTACGGGGCGAAGAGGTCGATTCAGCACCCGTGCAAGGGCGGCCCAGCGTACCCAGCGCGATCACTCTGGTGACCT
>NZ_NHSG01000067.1:0-7392 GCF_020024005.1 Streptomyces purpurogeneiscleroticus | reverse complement strand
CCGTCCCGCTGATCACGGTCATCACGCGCAAGGCGTTCGGCGGCGCGTATGACGTGATGGGCTCCAAGCACCTGGGCGCCGACCTCAACCTGGCCTGGCCCACCGCCCAGATCGCGGTGATGGGCGCGCAGGGCGCGGTCAACATCCTGCACCGCCGCACCCTGGCCGCGATCGAGGACCCGGCCGCGCAGGAGGCCCGCCGCCAGGAGCTGATCGCCGAGTACGAGGAGGCCCTCCTCAACCCCTATGCGGCGGCCGAGCGCGGCTACGTGGACGCGGTGATCATGCCCTCCGAGACCCGCCGGCACATCGTCCGCGGCCTGCGCACCCTGCGCAACAAGCGCGAGCAGCTGCCCCCGAAGAAGCACGGCAACATCCCGCTGTAAGACGCGCACGTCCCCACGGTTGTAAGGAGGCTGACGGTGATCAAGGTCGTACGGGGCAACCCGACACCCGAGGAGCTGGCCGCCGCAGTCGCGGTGGTGCAAGCCCGCGCGGCGGCCGCCGCTGCCGCCGCGCCCGGCGGCCGGGACCAGGGCGAGGAGTGGTCCGACCCGGCGTCCCTCGTGCCGCGACGAGAGGCGCACGATCGGAAGCATGCTGTGGTCCGATCCGTCCGACGATCCCTCCGAGGAGCTGCGCAAGGCCGAGGCCATGCTCCGTCGGGCCGGCATCGTGCTGGCGGTGGCCGCGGTGCTTTTACTGCTGCTGCTCGGCCTGTCCGGCTGAACCGGCCGCCTCGCGCGCCGGCTCGACCGTGCCGCTGACCTCCCCGAACCCGATCCGGACACCGTCCCGGCCCGGCGCCGTGGCGCGCAGGGTGACGGTGTCGCCGTCGGCGAGGTAGGCGCGGGTGGAACCGTCGGCGAGCTTGACCGGTTCGGTGCCGTTCCAGCCCAGTTCGAGGAACGAGCCGCGCTGGTCCGGCTCCGGGCCCGAGACCGTGCCGGAGGCGTAGAAGTCGCCGGTGCGCAGGCTCGCGCCGTTGACGGTCATGTGCGCGAGCATCTGGGCGGCCGTCCAGTACATGGTGGAGAACGGCGGCCGGGAGACCACCTCGCCGTTGCACGCCACCTCGATCGCCAGATCCAGGCCCCACGGTTCGTCCGTCCGCAGGTACGGCAGCGGCTCCGGGTCCTGCGCGGGCGGCGCCACCCGCGCCGCCTCCAGCGCCTCCAGCGGCACCACCCACGGGGACACCGAGGTCGCGAAGGACTTGCCGAGGAACGGGCCGAGCGGCACGTACTCCCACGCCTGGATGTCCCGCGCGCTCCAGTCGTTGACCAGGACGACGCCGAAGACATGGTCGGCGAAGTCCGCGGCGGACACCGGGCGGCCCAGCTCGGAGGGGGTGCCGACGACGAAGCCGACCTCGGCCTCGATGTCCAGCCGGGCCGACGGGCCGAAGCCGGGCGCCTCGGCGTCGGGGGCCTTGCGCTGGCCGCACGGCCGCACGACCGGGGTGCCGGAGACGACGACGGTGCCCGCGCGGCCGTGGTAACCGATGGGCAGATGCTTCCAGTTCGGGGTGAGCGGCGGCTGCGTGGGGCGGAAGACCCGGCCGACGTTGGACGCGTGGTGCTCGGAGGCGTAGAAGTCGACGTAGTCGGCGACCTCGAACGGCAGGTGCAGGGTCACCTCGGCGCGCGGGACCAGGTGCGGCTCGACGGCCGCGCGGTGGGCCTCGTCCGTCAGCAGCTCGGTCAGCCGGGCCCGCACCGCACGCCACGCCTCCCGGCCGCGCGCCATGAACGGGTTCAGACTCGGTGCCGCGAAGTCCTCCGCGTACGGCAGCCCGGCGTCCGCGCCGAGCCGCGACAGGTCCAGGACGTACTCGCCGATCGCCACACCGGCCCGCGGCGGCTCCCCCGCACGGGAGAAGATGCCGTACGGCAGGTTCTGCACGGGGAAGTCGGAGTGCTCCGGTACGGGCACCCAGGATCGGGTCGTCATGCGTCCAGCTCCCTGTCGGTGGGGGTCTTCGGATGCGCGCGCGAGCCGGTCAGGCCCAGCGCCCGCAGATCTGCGAGCGGCTCGCTCGTACTGCACGAGCCGTACCCGGTGAACACCGCGCGGGTACGCGCGGCGAGGGCCGGGGTCACCGCGCGGGCCTCGGCGGCCAGCGCGACGGAATCGGTGGACCGCAGTACGGCCTCCACGCCGTCGGGCGCCGCGCCGTCCACCGCCCGGCAGACCGCCAGCAGCAGGTTGAGGAACCCGTGGTGGACGAAGCCGGTGCGCGCGTCGCGGTACCGCACCGCGTGGTGCAGCCCGGCGGTGGCCTTGAAGGGCAGCCCGCGCCGCACGCACGCGGACACGAACACCGCCAGGTGCTCGGTCGCGGGGAACAGCTCGGCGCGGACGCCGCCGCAGCGGACCTTGGCGCCCAGCCCGGCGGTGACCAGCTCGTCGAGGGCGGCCTCCCACCCGTCCGTGAGCGGGATCTCGACGTACTGGGGGAAGCCGGGCGGCGGCCCGTACGGCAGGTTCTTCAGCGCGTCGGCGGCCTGCCGGACGGCCGTCACGAGGTCGGGCGCCGCCGGGACCGGGCCCTCCAGGGCGACCAGCCGCAGCCGGCCGTCGTCGGCGAGCCGGCGGTGCGCGTCGACCAGCACGCCCCACTCCAGCGGGCTGATCAGCCCCACCCGGAAGCGGTCCTCATCGGTCAGCGCCGCCGACAGCTCCGGCAGCCGCTCCGCCGGGCACAGGAAACGGTGGCTGAGCCGCGGATCGCCGGCCGCCGCGTCGGCGCGGTGCCGGGCGACCGCGGCGGGCATCTCCAGCTGCTCGGGCGGGAAGAGCCCGGCATCGTCCACGAGCCGTTCGTACAAAGCGGATACGGTCATCGCTCACGCCTCCTGAGGTCCGTGGCCACCGGCCCACGTCCAGGCATACCCCTGATCCTCGCAAGCGGTACCGCCCTCGCCGAGGCCGAGCGGGCGGAAGGTGTCGACCATGACGGCCAGTTCGTCGAAGAAGTCCACGCCGATGCTGCGTTCGTAGGCGCCGGGCTGCGGGCCGTGCGCATGCCCGCCCGGGTGCAGCGACACCGAACCCTGCCCGATGCCGGAGCCCTTGCGCGCCTCGTAATCGCCGCCGCAGTAGAACATCACCTCGTCGGAGTCGACGTTGGAGTGGTAGTACGGCACGGGGATCGACAGCGGGTGGTAGTCGACCTTCCGCGGCACGAAATTGCAGATCACGAAGTTGTGCCCCTCGAAGACCTGGTGGACGGGCGGCGGCTGGTGCACCCGTCCCGTCAGCGGCTCGAAGTCGTGGATGCTGAAGGCGTACGGGTACAGACAGCCGTCCCAGCCCACCACATCGAAGGGGTGGGCGGGGTACGTCAGCACAGTTCCGGCCAGGCCGCCGGGCCCGGGCCCGCGGTGCTTGACGAGAACGTCCACCGCCCCCTCCCCCTGCTCCTCGACGAGCAGCGGTCCTTCGGGCCCGCGCAGATCGCGCTCGCAGTACGGGGCGTGCTCCAGCAGCTGCCCGTACCGGGACAGGTAGCGGCTCGGCGGGGCGATATGGCTGTTCGCCTCGATGCAGTACGCGCGCACCGGCGCGTCCCCGGTGGGCACCCAGCGGTGAGTGGTGGCGCGCGGAATGACGAGGTAGTCGCCGGGGCGCGCGTCCAGCACACCGAAGACGGTCTCCAGCCGGGCCGTACCGCTCTCGACGTACACGCACTCGTCGCCCACGCCGTTGCGGTACAGCGGCGAGGGCGCGCCCGCCACGACATAGCCGATGCGTACGTCCTCGTTGCCGAGCACCAGGCGGCGGCCGGTGACGGCGTCGGTGGCGGCCGGGTCGGCGGTCTCGAAGAGCGCGGGCAGCTTCAGGTGCCGGGGCTTGAGGGGGTGGTTGGCGACGGTGGTGAGGTCGGGCAGCTCCCAGGCGCGGCTGCCGGTGATCGCCGAGGGGATCGCCCGGTGGTAGAGCAGTGAGGAGTCCGAGGAGAAGCCCTCCTCGCCCATCAGCTCCTCGTAGTACAGGCCGCCGTCGGGGCCGCGGTGCTGGGTGTGCCGCTTGGCCGGGACGTCGCCGGCGCGGCGGTAGTACGGCATGGGGTCGAGCGCCCCCTCCTGCGCCCAAGGCGCGTGCAAATAACGGACACTGCTCACTGATATCCGAACGCGTCATTGACTGTGGCCGCACCCTCAACGCCTGTCAAGAGCCCGCCGCCCGGCCCGCCGGCCCGCTCCCGACGGCATGGAAGACTGGCGCGGCAAACGCCCACGGAGGGGAGACCGCGCAGGTGGGAACGAGTGAGCCGCGACCCGCCGAGGGGTCCCAGACGCTGGAACGCGGCCTGCGCGCGCTCCGCCTGATCGCCGGTACGCCGCACGGGATGACCGCGACCGAGCTCGCCGCCGAACTGGGCGTACACCGCTCCGTCGCGTACCGGCTGCTGACGTCCCTGGTGCGCCAGCACTTCGCGGTACGCGACGACGAGGCGCGCTACCGGGTGGGCGCCGACCTGGTGGGACTCGCCGAGCAGGTGCGGCCGCGGCTGCGGGAGGTCGCCGAACAGGTGCTGCGCCGGCTCGCCGACGGGCTGGAGGCGACCGCCTGCCTGGTCGTGCGCGACGACGACGCGGCGGTGGCCGTCACGGTCGTCGAACCCGCCACGCGCGGCCCGCGCTTCTCCTACCGCGTCGGCAACCGCGATCCCCTGGACCGCGGCGCGGCCGGCATCGCCCTGCTCGCGGGCGGCCCTCCGACGGACGGCGAACCGGCCCGCGTCACCGAGGCCCGGCAGCGGGGATACGCGCTCACCGCGGGCGAGGTGGTGCCGGGCACCTTCGCGGTCGCCGCGCCGATCCGCACCGCCCACCCCGACGGCCCGGCCGGCATCAACCTCATCACCCACCGCCAGGACATCGCCGAGGCCGCCGTCGCCCCGGTCACGGCCGCCGCCGAGGAGATCTCGGCCCGCCTGGCCTGAAAGCCGGCGCCCGACCCCTTCGGCCTACGATGACCCGCATGACCGAACAGCCCCGCCGCCTCGTGCTCGCCTCCCAGTCCCCCGCCCGACTCGGCCTCCTGCGGCAGGCCGGACTGGCCCCCGAGGTCATCGTCAGCGGCGTGGACGAGGACGCGATCACCGCCGACACCCCGGGCGAGCTGGCCCGCGTACTGGCCGAGGCCAAGGCCGACGCCGTGGCCCGACGCCCGGAAGCCGCCGGAGCGTTGGTCATCGGCTGCGACTCCGTACTGGAACTGGACGGGCGCGCGCTGGGCAAGCCGGACGACGCCGAGGACGCCACGGCGCGCTGGAAGTCGATGCGCGGCCGGTCGGGCGTCCTGCAGACCGGACACTGCGTCATCGACACGGAGAGCGGCCGCCGGGTCTCGGCGACCGCCGCCACCACGGTCCGCTTCGGCGAGCCGTCCGACGCGGAGATCGCCGCCTACGTGGCGAGCGGCGAACCGCTGTACGTCGCGGGCGCCTTCACCCTCGACGGCCGCTCGGCCCCCTTCATCGACGGCATCGACGGCGACCCGGGCAACGTCATCGGCCTGTCCCTGCCGCTGTTCCGCCGCCTGCTGGCGGAGTTGGGGATCCAGATCACGGAGCTGTGGGCGTAGCGGCCGGTTCGGGACCACCGGCCGGTTCGGGACCGCCGGCCGGCTCGGCGGCCCCGGCCGCCGGGGCGTACGCCAGCAGGGTGAAGATGAGCAGGCCGAGGACGACCATCGCGCCGGCGAACGCGGCCCAGCCGACCAGGCCGACCGTGAACGCGCCGACCACGCCGTGGATCACCGCGCAGCTGATGAGGACGGCGCGCGCGAAGCCGCCGGGCGCGCGGTCCCGGACCGCGCAGCGCAGCGCGAGGAACGCGCAGAACAGCAGGTAGAGCCCGAAGACGAGGCCGCCGACCCACGCCCCGGCCGACATCGCGTGGGTCTCCAGGCCCGCCAGTGACATCTGCTGCTTGTCGACGAAGACGCTCAGGATCCAGTTGAGCAGCACGATCCCGGCCGCTTCCAGGACCAGTACCACCGCCGTCACCCCGGCCACCGGTCTGCGTGCCGCCACCGCACCCACCCACTTCCGCTGTTGCCCGCGCGATTCCGCGCCTGTTACCGCCAGTACAGAAGACGGGTGCACGCTACTGCTGGGTAATAGAAGGAACAAGGGGTCTGCAGCAGGCGGCATTCCCGTGCGTCACACCCGACACCCACCCGGCAAAGTTTTGTTCCGCCATTCGTAGGGTTTCCACAAAGAAACCGCGCCGTAGGGAAGTCGGGCACACAGAGACCTTGCCCACACCAGGTCTCCGTCGTACGCCCGGGATTCCGGGCATACCCTGGGGATGCAGGGGACTTCGGCGCGCGGCTCGCGCCGGACACAGGCGCCTTGTGGGGAAGCTCACCCTCAGGGTCGACTCGGCACGTGGTGTCGTCAGTCCCTAAACTCAGCTTGTTTCGAGGAGGGAGCCATCGTGCGCAAGGTGCTCATCGCCAACCGTGGCGAAATCGCTGTCCGCGTGGCCCGGGCTTGCCGGGACGCCGGGATCGGGAGCGTAGCGGTCTATGCCGACCCGGACCGGGACGCTCTGCACGTCCGTGCGGCGGATGAGGCATACGCCCTGGGCGGTGACACTCCTGCCACCAGCTACCTGGACATCGCCAAGGTCCTGCAGGCCGCGGCCGATTCGGGCGCGGATGCCATCCATCCCGGCTACGGCTTCCTCTCCGAGAACGCCGAATTCGCGCAGGCGGTGCTGGACGCCGGACTGATCTGGATCGGCCCCCCGCCGCAGGCCATCCGGGACCTGGGCGACAAGGTCGCCGCCAGGCACATCGCCCAGCGCGCCGGCGCCCCGCTGGTGGCCGGCACCAAGGACCCGGTCTCCGGCGCCGCGGAGGTCGTGGCCTTCGCCGAGGAGCACGGCCTGCCGATCGCCATCAAGGCCGCCTTCGGCGGCGGCGGCCGCGGCCTGAAGGTCGCCCGCACCCTGGAGGAAGTCCCCGAGCTCTACGACTCCGCCGTGCGCGAGGCGGTGGCCGCCTTCGGCCGCGGGGAGTGCTTTGTGGAGCGCTATCTGGACCGCCCCCGGCATGTGGAGACCCAGTGCCTGGCCGATAAGCACGGCAATGTGGTGGTGGTCTCCACCCGGGACTGCTCGCTCCAGCGCCGCCACCAAAAACTGGTGGAGGAGGCGCCGGCGCCGTTCCTGTCCGCGGAGCAGAACGCCGAGCTCTACCGGGCCTCCAAGGCCATCCTGAAGGAGGCCGGCTACCAGGGCGCGGGCACGTGTGAGTTCCTGGTGGGGCAGGACGGCACGATCTCCTTCCTGGAGGTCAACACCCGGCTGCAGGTGGAGCACCCGGTCACCGAGGAGGTCACCGGCCTGGACCTGGTCCGGGAGATGTTCCGCA
>NZ_NHSG01000066.1:0-7356 GCF_020024005.1 Streptomyces purpurogeneiscleroticus | reverse complement strand
GCACCACGTCCGCGTGGGCCGTGCCCAGCGCGCCGATGCCGATCGCGGTGGGCCGTGCTGGCCGGGCACGGTGCGGCGGGCCCGGGGCGCGGCGTCTTCGCCGGGCTGGGCGAGCTCCGTGCCGGGGAGACCGTGCGGGTGGCCCGGTCGGACGACTCCATCGCGGAGTTCACCGTGGCGGACGTACAGGCGTACACGCAGGCCCGCTTCGACGCCGGGCGGATCACCGGCCCGCACGAGCGCGGCCGCGCCGAGCTGCGTCTTGTCAGCGACGACCGGATCGTCGTCTCGGCCTACTTGAGCGCGGGCAGCGGTCCCTGAGGAGGTGAGCGGAGTGCGGTACGGACACGGCAGGCGATCGCCCGGCCGGGCCGGCGGCTCGCTCCCCCCTGAACCGCCGGCCGACCGGTCCTCGACCGCCGCGATTCAGGACTGCGGGAGTTGCCCTGCCGTCGGCGGGAGGCGCCATGAAGTGCGCGTTCCAGGCCGGGGGCCAGGGCCAGACCCACACTTTAGAACGCCTGCGCGCCCTCCGCATAGAGGGCGATGGCAGCGGGCTGTAACAGGTTGCCCACGGGCCGTCGCCGGTGCACACGGGTGTGCCAGGATTGCTGCGACCGGCCAAGTTCCGTGCTCCGAGGGGGGAGTGGATGTACGGCGAAGTACCGGGGTCCGGGGGGACTTCGAAGGGACGATGCGGTGACCGCCGAGTGAGGAAGGCTGCCGTACCGGCGATGGCAGCGCTGCTGCTGGCGGCCGGGGCGCTCGCCGGGTGTTCCTCGTCCGACGGCTCCTCCGCCGGCGGCCCGCCGGAGCAGCGGCCCAGGGCGACGGTGCCGTACTGGGTCAACCCGGACGGCAAGGCGGCCCGGCAGGCGGCCGCGTACCGCAAGGGCGACAAGCAGGACGACGCCGCGCTGATCGACCGCATCGCGACACAGCCCGTCGCGGAGTGGATCGGCATCGAGGACCCCGAGGGCGAGGCCCGCGGCTTCACCGAGGCGGCCGCGAAGGCAAACCGCGACGCGCTGCTGGTGCTGTACAACATCCCGCACCGCGACTGCGGCAGCTACTCCAAGGGCGGCGCCGCCGACGGCAATGCGTACCGCGCGTGGCTGGACGGCGTGGTCAAGGGCATCGGCGACCGCGCCACGACGGTGATCCTGGAGCCCGACGCGCTGCCGCACATCGAGGACCGGTGCACGCCGGAGCAGTTTCACGAGGAGCGGTACGCGCTGCTGACGGAGGCCGTCGGCAAGCTCAAGGCGCTGCCGCGCACCAAGGTGTACCTCGACGCGGGCAACCCGCACTGGATCAAGGACCCGGGGCGGATGGTGGAGCCCCTGAAGCGGGCCGGCATCGCGCAGGCCGACGGCTTCGCGCTGAACATCTCCAACTACCAGACCACCGAGGAGAACGAGAAGTACGGCAAGCGGCTCTCCGCGATGGTGGGCGGCAAGCACTTCGTCATCGACACCAGCCGGAACGGCAACGGTCCGGCGCCGGGCGGCGACGACCCGGAGAACTGGTGCAACCCGCGGGGCCGGGCGCTGGGCGAGCCGCCGACCGTCAGGACCGACGACGGGCTGGTGGACGCGTACCTCTGGATCAAGCGGCCCGGGGAGTCGGACGGCCCGTGCAAGGGCGGCCCGCAGGCGGGCAAGTGGTGGCCGTCGTACGCACTGGAGCTGGCCCGCAACAGCAAGCGTTGACGCGCTGAGGGGGCGCCCCGAGCCCGGGGCGCCCCCTTACTCATGTCTTCCCTAGGGCCGGTCGGCCGCGGGCACCTTCACCCACACCGCCTTCGACGGCGTGCCCTCGTCGTCGACGGCGGTGAGCATGTACCAGCCCGGCGGGACCAGCGCCGGGTCCTTCGGCAGGGTCACGGTCACCGAGTCGTCCTTCGTCGTGAAGTCCAGCGCGATGGAGCGCTGTTCGACGTTGGTGACATGGGTGAACGAGCCGGGCCTGATCAGCCGCAGCTTCTTGAGCGAGGAGCTGTGGGACGTCCCGAACGTGGCCTTGCCGCCGAGCCGCACGGTCGTGGGGCCCTTGGCTTTCAGGCCGGGGCGGGCGCCCTGGAAGAGGTAGGGCGGGGTGTACAGGTCGATCTGCTGCTCGAAGACGCCCGGCCTGGTGTTGTCCTTGTCGGCGAAGAGCGAGTCCGAACCGAAGGTCATCACCCGGCCGTCGGGGAGCAGCAGCGCGCCGGAGTGGTAGTTCCGGCCGACCAGGGGGTCGGCGACGCGGCGCGAGGTGTTCTTCGCCGGGTCGTACAGCTCGGCCGCCAGGATGTTGGAGTCGCTGCGGCCGCGGTAGTCGCCGGAACCGTTGGTGGTCAGCACCGTGTCGTCCGGCATGATCACGCTGCTCGGATAGCGGGCCTTCGCGTACAGGTCGGGACCGTCACGGAAGCGGGGCTTCGGGTCGGTGAGGTCCACGATCCGGGTCCTGTCCGTGGCGCGCGGGTCCTCGCCGACACCGCCGCCGCCGAGGACCATGTACCGCTGGTCCTGTGCGGGCGGCAGCAGCACGGACATGGACGTCTCCAGAATGTCCGGATCACTCATCCCGGGGACGACCTGGAACTTGTTGCTCTTCAGGTCCCAGATCCCGGGCTTGCGGCCCTTGTCGGCCGGGCCGTACCCGGCGTTGGAGCCGGTGTAGAAGACCTGGCCCTTGCCGGAGAGGAAGAGCGCCGGGTAGGTCGGGAAGAACCGTTGCTTCGGCAGGTAGGTCCACTTCTTGGTCTTCGGGTCGTAGAGCTCGTTCTTCCCGGGGACGACCTGGCCGATCTCGTCCAGCCCGGAGACCGAGAGGACCTTGCCGTCCTCCATGGAGGTCAGCGTCGGATACCAGCGGGCCTCGTTCATCGGGTCGACGCGGAGGTACCGCTCGGCGACCGGGTCGAACTCGAAGGAGTCCTTGATCCCCTGGAAGTCCTTCTTGTCGAAGGACAGCTTCTGCGCGATGCCGTAGAAGTTCCGGGCGTCCGCGCCGGTCAGGCCGTGGATGCGGTAGTTGTCCTGGGCGCCCGTGGCGTACTGGCGGCCCTGCTCGCGCGCCTCGACGTAGACCCGGGCCTCGCTGTGCTCGACCCGCACCCTCCCGGTGACCTTGTCCGTGATTTTCTTCGCCCGCGGCACCACGACCGGGTCCTTGGAGACGAAGGTCTTGCCGTTCTCCTTGCCGGTGAAGAGCGTGCCGGCGGGGAAGGTCTTCGGGCCGTCCGGGTCCTCGTTGTAGATGATCATCAGGCCGCCGGCCTTCTTCACATCGCCCTTGAGCGTCTCGTAGCGCTGGGTGCCGCCCGCCACCAGCAGCTTGCCGTCCGGGAGCTGGGTGTGGCCGGCGCAGAACAGGTCGGTGGGCGTGGGGATGTTCTTGAAGGTGTTCTTCGCCGGGTCCCACAGGACCGTGCGGAAGGACTTGGCCTTGAAGTTCGCCGCGTTGTTGCCGGAGCCGGCGACCAGCAGGACCTTGCCGGTGTGCAGCAGGGCCGCGTGGATCGTGTTGATCCGGTACTTGTCGGGGACGTTCACCACGTCCCAGTGGCCGTTGCGCTGTTTGTACTCCGGCCGGTTGATCTTGTACGCGTGGTACTGCTCCGAGGCGAAGCCGTACACGGCCGGGCCGTTCATGGCGGCCAGGACGATCACCACCACCGCACCTATCCCTAAACGGCGGGTGCGGCGGCTGGGTCGGTATCTCATCGGTTGGTTCCCCCCACGGGAATCTGCAAGGTCTGCGCTGTGCGGTCTTCGGCGGTCCCGGCCCCGGTCCCGGCGGCTCCGGCCTCGGCCGCTTCGGCGTCCCCGACGGGTCGCGCCTCCCGGCGCATCGACCAGCGCCAGAGGGCGATCGGCACGCAGCAGACCAGCAGGGCCAGCACGGCCCAGACGATCATCGCCGGGTGGGCGTGGCCGAAGAAGAAGGAGGCGATCAGCGAGGAGCCGAAGACCAGGAGGAAGAAGAGGTGTATCCGGAAGGTCCCGAAGAGGGTGTCGGGGCTGGAGGAGTCGCCCTTGGGGGTCACCACGAACTTGCTCTTGCGGCGCAGCGCCGCGTCGAAGAGCGAGCGCGCGTAGATCGGCGCGGAGAGCGCGGACATCAGCATGCCGGCCACGCCACCGGATCCCTCGGGCTCGTGGGGAGAGACGTTGTGCCGGCGGTTCCAGACGTACAGGCCGATCTGGAGCGCCGAGGCGTTGCCGTAGAGCATCATCCACACGGCCGGGTCGATCTGGACGCCGGAGGCGCCGAGCCCGAGGAAGAGCGCGCAGCTGAGGGCGGCGAGTATCCAGTTCAGCGCGGACATCGGGTAGAAGATGACCATCATCGTGTAGTTGAAGAGGCGGCCGGGGGACAGTGTGAAGGGCGCCTTCCAGAACTGCTTGAGCAGCGTTTCGTACGTCCCGCGCGACCAGCGCAGCTGCTGGGTGAAGAAGTCCGTCCAGGCGGTCGGGCCCTCGCCGACGGCGAGCACGTCGGGGGTGTAGACCGAGCGCCACTTCTTGCCCGTCGCGGGATTCCGGTGGCGGTGCATCTCGAAGCCCGTGGCCATGTCCTCGGTGATCGAGTCGTACAGCCCACCGATCTGCTTCAGGGCCTTGATGCGCACGGCGTTGGAGGTGCCGACGAACATGGGGGCGCCGTAGCGGTTCCCGGCCCGCTGGATCAGCGCGTGGAAGAGGAACTGCTGCGACTCGGCGGCCTTGGTGACGAACGTGTCGTAGTTGCCGTAGACCTGCGGCCCGATGACGAAGCCGACGTTCTCGTCGCGGAAGTAACCGAGCATCCGCTCCAGGTAGTTGGGCAGCGGCACATGGTCGGTGTCGACCGAGGCGAAGAAGTCGTAGTCGTCGCCGTGGGCCTGCAGCCAGGCGTTGTAGTTGCCGTGCTTCGTTCTCGCGCGGTGCGGGCCCTTGGCGCGGTTCCACTCCGGTATGCCGTGCCGGGTGAAGTGGCGCACCCCGAGTCTCGCGCAGACCTCTCTGACGGCCGGGTCGTCGCCCTCGTCCAGCAGCCAGACGTGCACCACACCGCGGTGCCGCACCCGGACGGCGGCCTCCAGCGTCTTCGTCACCATCTCCAGCGGCTCCTTGCCCGGCACGAAGGAGGTGAGAAAGGCGACGCGGGTGCCGTTCTCGGGGACGACCGGCACGGGGTCGCGGGCGACGAGCGTGGCGTGCGCGTTCGAGAGGACGTTCAGGCAGCGGAAGAACTCGATCAGGCCGATCGAGACGAGCATGACGACGTCGAGGACGGGGAGGAAGGCGAACTGCGGGTAGTCCCGGTGGGTCCAGTGGGCGGGCTGCAGGAGCCAGGCGAGGAGCCCGAGGGAGACGAGCGGGGCCGCGCCGAGCAGCAGGGCCGCGCGGAAGCGGTGCGGCTCGTCGGCGAGCAGGCTGCGGTACCGGACCTTGTACGGCTTGCCGGGCTCGGGCTGCGTCAGCGGGCCGGCGAGCCGGCTGTAATGCTCGTAGTCGTACCGCGGCAGCGGCGCGGGCTGCTGCGGGCGCCGGCGGTACTGGCGCGGCAGGCGTAAGCGCGTCGTCGCGGACGGGTCGTACTGGTGTTCCTGCCGGGCGCCGGTAGGCGTCGACGTCATGACTCCATCCCCCCGCACGCAGTACTGGCTGCGTGTCCGTGTGCTCGCTTCCCGAGTCTTCGGTCCCCCTCGACCGGCTCGGCCCTGTGGTCTCGGCCGCCCACGCACTCAGACGTGCGCCGCCCGCCTTCCGGTTGCCCGGTCGTGCTCCGCCGGCGTGGCAGCGCGCAGAGTTCCCCAACCCCTCGTTCGGCGCAACCGGTGGTTCCTCCCCGTGTGCTCGTCAAGGCCATGTTCGACCCATCCGTCACGTCAGGGTCCCTAACCGGCCTTCATGATCGCAAGGGAGGAATGAGTGCTTACGGGAGGTGTGGGCGTATCGGCGGACTCTGGGTAGTGCGTGGCGGTCCGTGCGCCCTCTCTATGAGTAGAGCGCCTCACCGCTCGCCAGAACTGCGCAGCCTGTGGCGGATGTTGTCGAAGTGGTCGCGGACCGCCCGCTCCGCGCGGGGCCCGTCGCCGTCCCGCACGGCCGCCAGGATCTCCTCGTGCTGGCGGACCGTGGTCTCCGGGTCGGCGTGCACCGCGACGAGATCGGTTCGCACCCGGTGGAAGGCGTCCCAGAAAGCCTCCAGCACCTCGCTGAGCAGGAGGTTCTCCAGCCCGCGATGGAGCGTGGCGTGGAATGCCCGGTCGGTCTCGGCCTGCACCCCGCCGGCCGCCGCCTCCGTCCGCATCCGCGCCACGGTCGCGTCCAGCTCGGCCAGGTCGGCGGCGGGCACCCGCCCCGCCAGCCGCGCGATCAGCCCGGTCTCCACCGCCTCGCGCAGCTCCAGCAGCTGCAGCAGGCTGTCCTCGCCCCGGTAGTGCCCGGCCACCGTGCGGAAGGTCAGGCCCTCGATCATCGGGGCCATCGACATCGGGCCGACGTAGGTGCCGAAGCCGTGCCGGATCTCCACGATGCCCATCGCCTGCAGCGCCTTCAGCGCCTCGCGCACGGAGTTCCGGCTGACCCCGAGCAGCTCCATCAGCTCCGGCTCGGTCGGCAGGGACGCCCCGGACGGCAGCCGCCCGTCGATGATCAGCCTCTTGATGCGCTCCTGGATGTCCCTCGCCATCCCGTGACTCTGCACCCCGGCCCACCGTTTTGACCAGCACTTCACCAGCGATTCCGCGCAAGGAAGCCGTAAGAAATGACCAAGGCCCCTCGTCGTGACGAGGGGCCTTGACCTACGTGCGCCGCCAGGGACTCGAACCCCGGACCCGCTGATTAAGAGTCAGCTGCTCTAACCAACTGAGCTAGCGGCGCGCGCTGACCTGGAAAACTTTACACGAACTCCTGGGGTGCTCCGGACCGCGGAAGGCCGTCCGGCGGCCCGCCGAATGTGTGAGGTGTGACACTCCTGCAGGTATGGGCGCCGTCCGGCTTTTCTCCCGCGTGTCGCATTCCCCGCCGGTACTGATTGACGTGATTTCGCCCGACGGTTCGCCGGTTTTGCTCCGGGGAAGAGGGTTTCCGTGCGCAAGGTCATCAGTTGCCCCGTCAGCATGCGATATGTACCGGTAGTTGAGAAGCTGTGCCCGTGTGAGGCCAATGAGAACGCAGTGGCCGGAAGGGGAACGGGAATGACGGTGCCGGTCTTCATCGAATTCGAGCCCGCGGACGACTGCTCCTGCGCGGGCTGCGCGCAGCAGCGGCGCGCCCTCGTGCAGGCGGCGCGGCTCAGGGACGGTGGCCACCCCGCCGCGCACGGCGCCCGCCGCGCGCTGGTGCTGGCGGCCGCCGCCGGCACGGTCCTGGCCAC
>NZ_NHSG01000065.1:0-7308 GCF_020024005.1 Streptomyces purpurogeneiscleroticus | reverse complement strand
CCTGCGCGCCGCCCGTCCAGCGGAGGTGCAGGCCGCCGGCGCGGGCGGTCCACACGCCGTGCTCGTCGCGGTGCGGCGCGTGCAGCGGCTCGGCGCCGTAACCGGCCAGCGGGTGCAGCACGATCCGCAGCCGGGCCGGGCCCTCGCACGCCTCCACCCGGCGCAGCAGGACGACGCGGTCGGGGTCGCCCGGGAACGCCAGCGCCTCCCGGCACTCGACGATGCCGCTCTGGGTGATCCAGCGGCTGCGCCAGATCAGCGTGCCCTCTTCGTAGTGGCCGCCGGGGACGTAGCGTTCCCGCGGCGTCACCGCGTAGACCCCGCCGCCGCCGATGAGGGTGGCGAAGACCGCCTCGTCGTGCCAGCGCGGGGCGCACAGCCAGCAGATCTCGCCGCGCGGGCCGACCAGCGCCGCACGCTCGCCGTCGGCCAGTACGGCGTAGTCGCGCAGCACCTGTGGCGGATAGGTGCGGCTCTCGGGCAGTTCGATGGCGGTCATCGGTCTCCGTGGGGGGTGTCGCGAAGCGCTCCGTACCGGGTGTGCGGTCAGCCGGTGCGGTACTGCTCGGCCAGGTCGGCGCGGAGCGTCAGCCCGTGACCGGGCGCGCCGTCGGCGCCGGGCCGGATGCTGCCGCCGGCCGGGTCGAGGGCGCCGTCGAAGAGCAGGTTCTCGATGCGCACGTGGTCGTGGAACCACTCCAGGTGGCGCAGGTTGGGCACGGCGGCGGCCGCGTGGGCGTGCACGTGCGGGGCGCAGTGGCCGGACAGCTCCAGCCCGCCCGCCTCGGCGAGGGCCGCGGCGCGCAGCCAGACGGTGAGACCGCCGCAGCGGGTGGCGTCGGCCTGCAGGCAGTCCACCGCGTCGGCGCGCAGCATGTGCCCGAAGTACGGGAGGGTGTAGCCGTATTCGCCGGCGGCGACGTCGGGGGTGACGGCGGCGCGGAGGTGCGCGAGCCCGGTGAGGTCGTCGGAGGAGACCGGTTCCTCGAACCAGGTGACGCCCTGGCTCGCGAGGTGGGCGGCGACGCGGACGGCCTGCTTGCGGGAGTAGCCGCCGTTGGCGTCGACGTAGAGGTCGGTGGTGTCGCCGATGGCGCGGCGGGCCGCGGTGACGCGCTCGGCGTCCCGCCACGGGGCGCTGCCCCACGACTCACCGATCTTGATCTTGACGCGCGGGATGCCCTGCTCGTCGACCCAGTGCCGCAGCTGGCGCTCCTGCTGCCCCGCGTCGTACGTGGTGAACCCGCCGCTCCCGTACACGGGGACCGCCGCCCGGCACGCGCCGAGCAGGCGTACCAGCGGCAGGTCCAGCAGCCGCGCCTTGAGGTCCCACAGCGCGAGGTCGACGGCCGAGATGGCCCCGGCGACGAGGCCGGGCCGCCCGGCGTTGCGGACGGCCCGGTTCATCGCCTCGTTGGCGCCCGGCACGTCCAGGGCGCAGCGCCCGGTCACCACGTCCGCCAGCTGGCCGCTGACGACCTGTGCGGTGGCGGGCGCGCCATAGGTGTACCCGAAGCCGGTGGTGCCGCCGGACCGCACGGTGACCAGCACCATCGTCGTCGAATCCCAGGTGAGCGTGCCATCCCCCTCCGGGGCGTCGGTCGGGACGGTGTACACCGCCGTCCCGACCGACTCCACCGGGGGTCCGTCGTGCTCCTCGTGCTCGTCCGTCATCAGGCGTTCTTGCCGTCCTCGGTGCCGGGCCGGTCCTCGCGGTGGCGGTGGCCCGGCAGCATCTCCTGCACCTTGGCCTTGAAGCCCTGCTTGATGACGTCGGCGCGGTCGCTGTCGCCCTTGAGGATCGCGGTGGCCGCGGCCTCGATCTGGTCGAAGCTGGCGTGCGGCGGGATGGGCGGCACGGCCGGGTCGACGCGGAAGTCGATGACGAACGGGCGGTCGGCGGAGAGCGCCTGGCGCCACGCCGACTCCACGTCGCCGGGCTTCTCCACCCGGACGCCGCCGAGGCCGATGGAGCGCGCGAAGTCCGCGTACGGCACGTCCGGGATGTGCTGCGAGGGCTCGAACTGCGGCGCCCCGGACATCGCGCGCATCTCCCAGGTCACCTGGTTGAGGTCCTCGTTGTTCAGGACGGCGATGATCAGCCGCGGGTCGGACCACTGCTGCCAGTACTTGCGCGCGGTGATCAGCTCGGCCATGCCGTTCATCTGCATCGCACCGTCGCCGACGATGGCCAGCGCGGGCCGCTCGGGGTGCGCGAACTTGGCGCCGATGACGTAGGGGACGCCGGGGCCCATGGTGGCCAGGGTGCCGGACAGCGAGCCGCGCATGGCGCCGCGCATCCGCAGATGGCGCGCGTACCAGTTGGCGGCGGAGCCGGAGTCGGCGGCGAGGATCACGTCGTGGGGCAGCAGCGGGTCCAGCGCGTGCACGACGTACTCGGGGTTGATCGGGTCGGCGTCCACGGCGGCGCGCCGCTGCATGACCTCCCACCAGCGCTTGGTGTTCTTCTCGATCTTCTTGCGCCAGTCGCCGTGCTTCTTCCGCTTCAGCTGCGGCAGCAGCGCCCGCAGCGTCTCCTTGGCGTCGCCGACGAGGTTGACCTCGAAGGGGTAGCGCATCCCGACCATGTGCGGGTCGATGTCGATCTGGACGGCGCGCGCCTGGTCCAGCTCGGGCATGAACTGGGTGTACGGGAAGCTGGAGCCGATCACCACGAGGGTGTCGCAGTCCCTCATCAGCTCGTACGAGGGCCGGGTGCCGAGCAGCCCGATGGCGCCGGTGACGTACGGCAGGTCGTCCGGCAGCGCGTCCTTGCCGAGCAGCGCCTTGGCCACGCCGGCGCCGGTGACGTCGGCCAGCTCCTCGACCTCGGCGCGGGCGCCGCGGGCGCCCTGCCCGATCAGGACCGCGACCTTCTCGCCCTCGTTGATGACCTTCGCGGCCTCGGCGATCGCGGGCTTCGCGGGGAGCGGCGCGTAGTTGGCCATGCCCAGGCTGGAGGG
Source organism: Streptomyces purpurogeneiscleroticus (assembly GCF_020024005.1). Lineage (NCBI taxonomy): Bacteria > Bacillati > Actinomycetota > Actinomycetes > Kitasatosporales > Streptomycetaceae > Streptomyces > Streptomyces purpurogeneiscleroticus. The sequence continues at coordinate 4,345 of NZ_NHSG01000065.1, read as the reverse complement.
GACCATCTTGAACGCGTGCTGGGGCGGGGAGTAGTCCAGCTCCTGCACGTCGGCGGGGATGATGATGGCGGTGACGGTGCGCCGGGCGATGGCGGTGCGCATGGCCCGGTCGATGACGTTGGGCAGCTGCTCGGGGACGGTCACCGTCTCGCAGAAGTCGGAGGCGACGTCCTTGTACAGGCTCGCCAGGTCGACCTCCTGCTGGTAGGAGCCGCCCATGGCGCTGCGGTTGGTCTGCCCGACGATGGCCACCATGGGGACGTGGTCGAGCTTGGCGTCGTAGAGGCCGTTGAGGAGGTGGATGGCGCCGGGCCCGGAGGTCGCGGCGCAGACGCCGACCCGGCCGGAGAACTTGGCGTAGCCGACCGCCTCGAACGCGGACATCTCCTCGTGCCGTGCCTGGATGAACTCCGGCTTGTTGTCGGCCCGCCCCCAGGCGGCCAGCAGGCCGTTGATGCCGTCACCCGCATAGCTGAACACGTGGTCGACGTCCCACTCGCGCAGCCGCTGGAGAACGTAGTCGGACACCTTGATCGACACTGGGATTACCTCTCTTTTCGCATGGGTGACGTGCGGTGCGGGCGACGGACCGCCGACCGGCCGACGACGGCGGCGGCGACGCCGAGCGCGGCCAGCGCGCCCGCGGTGAGCAGCCGGGCGTCCCGGCTGCGGGCGGCGGGCCGCTGGGCGAGGGCTTCGGGCCCGGTGGCCGGCAGCGGTCCGTCGAGGCCGAGCGCGAGGGCCTCGGCGAGGTGCAGCGCGCGCCGTCCCGTACCGCCCTGCTCGATCTGGGTACGGCAGCTGAACCCGTCGGCGAGGACCAGGGCGCTGGGCGCGGCGTCCCGTACGGCGGGCAGCACGCCCAGCTCGCCGACCTTCATCGACAGGTCGTGGTGGCCGCGTTCGAAGCCGAAGTTGCCGGCCAGCCCGCAGCACCCCTCGTCCAGCACCTCGGCATCGATGCCGGCCCGGCGCATCAGCTCCCGGTCGGCGTCGTCCTTGAGGACGGCGTGCTGGTGGCAGTGGGTCTGCACGGTGGCGGTACGGGCCAGCCGGGGCGGCCGCCAGTCGTCCGGCGCGTGGTTGAGCAGCTGCTCGGCGAAGGTACGGAACTGCCCGGCGAGCCGCTGGACGTCCTCGTTCCCCGGCATGAGTTCGGGCGCGTCGGCGCGGAAGACCGCCGCGCAGGACGGTTCCAGGCCGATGACCGGCGTACCGGCTTCCAGCCAGGGCCGCAGCGCGTCCAGGGTGCGCCCGAGGACGCGCTTGGCGGTGCGCAGCTGCCCGGTGGAGATCCAGGTCAGCCCGCAGCACACGGCCCGGGTGGGCACGGCGACGCGGAAGCCCGCGTCCTCCAGTACGCGCACCGCCGACTTGGCGATGGAGGGGTGGAAGTACGTACTGAAGGTGTCCGGCCACAGGACGACCGTGCGGGGGTCGGCGGGGTCGGGCTCCGGGGTGCCGCGCGCCCGCCACCACTGGACGAACGACTCCTCGGCGAAGACCGGCGCCGCGCGCTCCCCGGTCACCCCGGCCGCGAGCTTCCCGAGCCGTCCGATGCCGGGCGCGCTCAGCGCGGCGTTGACCAGTCGCGGCGCCGCCCGGGAGAGCCGGGCCCACAGCGGCAGCCAGCCCAGCGAGTAGTGCGCGGCGGGCCGCAGCCGGCCTTCGTAGTGGTGGGCGAGGAACTCGGCCTTGTAGGTGGCCATGTCGACGCCGACAGGGCAGTCGGACTTGCAGCCCTTGCAGGCCAGGCAGAGGTCCAGGGCGTCCTTGACCTCGGGGGAGCGCCAGCCGTCGGTGACGGGCGAGTCACCGTGCCCGCCGAGCATTTCGAAGAGCAGCCGGGCGCGCCCTCGGGTGGAGTGCTCCTCCTCGTTGGTCGCCCGGTACGAGGGGCACATCACGCCGCCGGTGTGCGTACGGCAGTTGCCGATGCCCACGCAGCGCATGACGGCCCGAGTGAAGGAGTGGTCGTCCTCCGGGTAGCCGAAGTGCGTGTCATGGCTCTCGGGGTGCCAGTCCGCGCCGAGCCGGAGGTTCTCGTCGACGCGGTAGGGCGCCACGACCTTGCCGGGGTTCATCCGGTCGTCCGGATCGAACAGCGCCTTGACCTCTCCGAACGCGGTGACCAGCCGCTCGCCGAACATCTTCGGCAGCAGCTCGCCGCGGGCCTGCCCGTCCCCGTGCTCGCCGGAGAGCGACCCGCCGTAGGCGGCGACGAGGTCGGCCGCGCGGTGCACGAACGCCCGGAAGGCGGCGACGCCCTCGGAGGTCCGGAGGTCGAAGGGGATGCGGGTGTGCACGCAGCCCTGCCCGAAGTGCCCGTAGAGGGACGGGTGGTCGTACTCGAACTCCTGGAAGAGCCGCTTCAGATCGCGCAGGTAGTCGCCGAGCCTGGCGGGCGGTACGGCGGAGTCCTCCCAGCCCTCCCAGGTCTCCCGGTCGTCCGGCGGGCGCGCGGTCACGCCGAGCCCGGCCTCGCGCGCCTTGAGCAGCTGCTGCTCGCGCCCGGGGTCGTCGGAGAACGTCACGTCCGGGTCGTTCTCGCCGCGCCCGATGGCCTGCAGCAGATCGTACCCCTGCCTGTCGACGTCCTCCCGGCTGTCGCCGCTGAACTGCAGCAGCAGCCAGCTCTCGCCTTCGGGGAAGCGTTCCAGGGAGTCCAGGAACGCGCCTTCCTCGCGCATGAGCTGGGCCATCCGCCCGTCGATCGCCTCCAGCTGGCTGGGCCGGCAGTGCTGGAGCAGCCGCGGCACGTCGTCGGCCGCGGCGCAGATGTCGTCGTACCCGAGGACGACCATGGCCTCGTAGGGCGGTACCGGTACCAGGTCCAGCTCCGCGTGCAACACGGTGACCAGGGTGCCTTCGCTGCCGATGAGGAGGCGGGCGAGGTGGAACTGGTTCTCCGGGAGCAGCGCGTCGAGGTTGTAGCCGGAGACGCGGCGCGGAATGCGCGGGTAGCCCCGCCGGATGTCGCCCATGTAGCGGTCGGCGATGCGGCGCAGGCCCTGGTACAGCTCGCCCTTGCGTCCGCCGCCGGACACGGCCTCCTCGTACTCGGTGTCCGAGGTGGCACCGACCCACATCCGGGTGCCGTCGTAGGTGAGCACCTCCATGCGGCGTACGTTGTCCGCGGTCTTGCCGTACGCCTGCGCGGAGGCGCCGCAGGAGTTGTTGCCGATCATGCCGCCGAGCGCGCAGTGGCTGTGCGTGGACGGCTTGGGCCCGAACTTCAGCTGGTACTGCGCCAGTTGGCGGTTGAGGTCGTCCAGCACGATGCCGGGCTCGACGACGCAGGTGCGGCGCTCCGGGTCGACCGAGAGGAGGCGGTGGCAGTACTTCGTCCAGTCGATGACGACCGCGGTGTTGGTGCACTGGCCGCCCAGGCTCGTGCCGCCGCCGCGGGAGAGCACCGGAGCGCCGAACTCCGCGCAGACGGTGACCGCGTCGGCGCCCGCCCGCACGTTCCGGGGCGCGACCACGCCGATGGGCACCTGCCGGTAGTTCGAGCCGTCCGTGGCGTACGCGCCGCGGCTGCCCGCGTCGAAGCGCACCTCCCCGTCGACCCGCTCGCGCAGCGCCCGTTCCAGGGCGGCCGTGTCCAGGTCCGCGCCGCCGTCCGCCGCCGCGCGCTTGCGATCGGTGAGCGCCGCTTGCTCGTTCGGTGCCATGGTCACCTTCCTCGTCCGTCCGCCGCCTCGGCTGCGGTGCGCCGGCGCCCGTACGCGCGTACGCCCACCGGTGACACCGGTACGCCCGGCCGTACAGGCGGGCGTACCGGGAACCGGCGGGTCGGCGCTTCAGTCCGTCGAGAGCGCTTCGAGAAGGTCCCCGGCCTGCGGGTCGGGCAGCGCGCGGGCGACGTCCGCCAGCGCGACCATGCCGACGAGGCTGTGGCCGTCGATGACGGGCAGCCTGCGGACCTTGTGATGCGCCATGGTCGCGAAGATCTCCTCGGCGCCGTCGTCCGCGCCGATGGTGACCGCTTCGCCCTGCGCGAGCTCGCCCGCCGTGGTCTTCTCCGGGGCCTTGCCGGTCCCGAGCACCTTCACGACGATGTCGCGGTCGGTCAGCATGCCCTTGAGCTTGTTGTCCGTGCCGCAGATCGGCAGTGCCCCGACTCCGAGCGAGGTGATCCGCCGAGCCGCCTCGATGACGTTGTCCTCGGCGCCGATGCACTCCGTGCCGGGGGACATGATGTCGCGTGCGGTAGGCATGTCTGCTGGTCTCTCCTCTGGGGCGTGGTTACTTCTTGCCGCGTCCGGTGACGAAGTCGCGGGCCCGGTCGACCAGTCCAGCGCCGGGCGCCAGCAGCTTGTTCGCGGGCGGCGTGGTCGGGGAC
>NZ_NHSG01000064.1:0-7331 GCF_020024005.1 Streptomyces purpurogeneiscleroticus | reverse complement strand
GGCCGATGCCCTCGGGGGAGGGGTACAGGACGAGGCCGAAGCCGCTGTCGGCGGCGATGCGGGCGGCGCCGGTGTAGACGCGGGCGAAGAATTCGGTGGTGAGGACAGGGACGACGAGGAGGGCGGTGCGGGTGCGGCCGAGGCGGAGGCTGCGGGCCGCGAGGTTGGGGCGGTAGCCGAGTTCGCGGGCCGCGGTGCGTACGGCGTCGGCCTTGGCCTGTGAGACGCGGCCGCGCCATTTGTCGCCGAGTACGAGCGAGACGGCCGCCTGGGAGACGCCTGCGGCGCGTGCCACGTCCTTGCTGGTGACGCGCGCGGCCTCGGTGCCGAGGGGCGCTGTGGCCGGCCGTGTCGCCGCCCCCGTCCGGCCGGTCGTACGGGCCTCCGCTGCCGGTGTCCCGGCTCGCGCCGCCCCCTCTTCGGTCACTGGTGCGCTGCCCCTTCGTGTCGTGCGACGTGCTGTGCGGTGCCGCTCGTGCGACGTGCTGTGCGGTGCCGCGGTGGACCCGCGGTCAGCGGCCATGGTACGTATGACGCGTCACGTTATACGTAACACTGACCGGCTCCCGGCCCGGACGGCCGGCGGAGAGGGGCGGGTATGGCCGCGGGATACGCGGAGCTGCTCAGGACGCGCCACGCGGCGCGGCTGCTGACCGGCACCTTGATCGGGCGGCTGCCGAACGCCACGGCGGCGCTCGCGGTGGTCCTCTTCACCCGCGCCGAGGGCGGCAGCTACGCCCTGGCCGGTGCGCTCTCGGCCGTGTACGGCCTCTGCAACGCCGTAGGACAGCCGCTGCTGGGCCGCGCGGTGGACCTGTGGGGTCAGCCGCGCGTCATGCTGCCCTCGGCCCTCCTGTCGGCGCTGGGCATGGTTCTGCTGGCCGTCGTGGGCATCGACCCGCTGTGGCCGGCGTACGCGGCCATGGTGGTCGCCGGATTCTTCACGCCGCCCCTGGAGGGCGGGCTGCGGGCGCTGTGGCCCGGGGTGCTGAAGCGCCCGGAGCGGGTGCATGCGGCGTACGCGCTGGACGCGGTGGCGCAGGAAGTGATGTTCGCGGTCGGCCCGTTGCTGGTGACGCTGAGCGTCGCGGTGTGGTCCGAGCGGGTGGCGCTGCTGGTCATCAACGTCCTCGGGGTGCTCGGCGCGCTCTCGGTGGTGGTCTCGCCGCCGTCCCGGCAGTGGCGCAGCGCGCCGCGCGAGGCGCACTGGCTGGGGGCGCTGCGCTCGCGCGGGATGCTCGTGCTGATCGGGTCGTTCTTCTTCGTGGGGCTCGCGCTGGGTTCGATAGCGGTGGCGGCGGTGGCGTACGCCGACACGCACGGCGGGCAGATGGTTTCCAGCTATCTGCTGTCGGCGCTGGGCGTGGGGGCGCTGGTCGGCGGTGTGGTGTACGGGGCGCGGGAGTGGCCGGGGGCGCCGGAGCCCCGGCTGCGGGTGCTGATCGGGCTGCTGGCGCTCGGGTACCTGCCGTTGGCGCTGGTCCCGGGGGTTGCGGGCATGACGGCGCTGACGGGGCTCGCGGGGGTGTTCCTGGCGCCCGCGCTGGCGTGCGCGTTCATCGTGGTGGACCGGCACGCGCCGCGGGGGACGGTGACGGAGGCGTTCTCGTGGCTGGTCACGACGTTCGGGGTGGGGGCCGCTGTGGGTACGTCAGTGGTGGGCCCGGCGGTGGAGCTGGGCGGCGCGGCGGCGGGTTTCGCGGTCGCGGGCGGCGGTGGTCTGGCCGCGCTGGCGGTGATGGTCGCGGCGCGGCGTTTTCTGCTGCCGTCCGGGATGCGTACGGTGAGTGGCGTCCAGGCGGAAAATGATCGAAACGGTACTGTCGAACCCGGTTTCAGAGCAGGCCATCAGGCGTAATGTTCAGTCATGGACCGCCGCATTTTCGGGCTGGAGAACGAGTACGGCGTCACGTGTACGTTCAGGGGACAGCGCCGCCTGTCTCCTGACGAAGTGGCGCGGTACCTCTTCCGCCGTGTCGTGTCATGGGGCCGCAGCAGCAATGTCTTCCTGCGGAACGGTGCCCGCCTGTACTTGGACGTGGGATCGCACCCGGAATACGCAACTCCCGAGTGCGACAACGTGACCGAGCTGGTCACCCACGACAAGGCCGGCGAGCGCATTCTCGAGGGGCTGCTCGTCGACGCCGAACGCCGCCTGCACGAGGAGGGAATCGCCGGAGACGTCTATCTCTTCAAGAACAACACCGATTCGGCGGGAAACTCCTACGGGTGCCACGAGAACTACCTCGTGGCGCGGCACGGGGAGTTCTCCAGGCTCGCGGACATCCTCATTCCGTTCCTGGTGACCCGTCAGCTGCTGTGCGGCGCAGGAAAGGTGCTGCAGACGCCGCGCGGCGCGGTGTACTGCGTCAGTCAGCGCGCCGAACACATCTGGGAAGGGGTCTCCTCGGCGACGACCCGCTCCCGGCCGATCATCAACACCCGTGACGAGCCGCATGCCGACGCCGAGCGGTACCGCCGGCTGCACGTCATCGTGGGTGACTCCAACATGTCCGAGACGACCATGCTGCTGAAGGTCGGCGCCACCGACCTCGTCCTGCGCATGATCGAGGCGGGCACGGTGATGCGTGACCTGACGCTGGAGAACCCGATCCGGGCGATCCGCGAGGTCAGCCACGACATCACCGGTCAGCGCAAGGTGCGGCTGGCGAGCGGCCGGGAGGCGTCGGCCCTCGAAGTCCAGCAGGAGTACTACGAGAAGGCGGTGGACTTCTGCGACCGCCGCGGCATCCGCACGGGCACCGTCGAGCGGGTCCTGGAGCTGTGGGGCCGCACGCTGGACGCGATCCGGGAGGAGGACCTGGACCGGGTCGCGACCGAGATCGACTGGGTCATGAAGTACCAGCTGATCGACCGTTACCGTGCCAAGAACAACATCACGATGTCGCATCCGCGGGTCGCGCAGATAGACCTCGCGTACCACGACATCCACCGTCGCCGGGGTCTGTACTACCTCCTGGAGAAAAAGGGTCAGGCGGCGCGGGTGTGCAACGATCTGAAGATCTTCGAAGGCAAGTCCGTGCCGCCGCAGACGACGCGGGCGAGGCTGCGCGGCGATTTCATCCGCCGGGCACAGGAACAGCGCAGGGACTTCACCGTCGACTGGGTGCATCTCAAGCTCAATGACCAGGCGCAGCGCACGGTGCTGTGCAAGGACCCGTTCCGGTCGGTGGACGACCGGGTGGAGAAGCTCATCGCGGGAATGTGACCCGTTCGCGGCGCGGCGGTGTGTCAACGGCCTTTGTGCCGGGGCACACCGCCGTGTTGTCTTCCGCCGTGTTGTCTCTGGAATTGCGGTGGGGGTCAGGTCGTAGAGTGGCGGGCATTGCCCACCCACCCCTCTAGCCCGAGTTGGACTGATGAAGCTCACGAAGAACACCCGCCGTGCCGCGGCCGCGGCGATCGCCGTGCCCGTCCTGCTGTTCACCGCCGCGTGCGGGTCCGACGAGGGCTCCGACGCGGGCGTCGCGTCGGTGGAAGGCAAGGCCGGCGAGCAGCCCAAGATCAAGGTCGACAAGAAGGCCAAGCCGTCGGACACACCGGTCGTGAAGACCCTCTCCGAGGGCAAGGGCGCGACCGTGAAGAAGGGCGACTTCGTCCGGCTGGACTTCGTGGGCCAGATGACGAAGGGCCAGTCGCTGGGCAGCAGCTGGGCCAAGCAGCCGGGCGCGAGCGCCAAGGCGCCGCGCATGCAGGCCGTCGGCACGGCCGGTCAGGCGACCCCGCAGCTGCCCACGAAGGTGATGGAGGCGGTGACGGGCAAGAAGGTCGGCTCCCGCTTCGAGATCGAGGGCACCGCCAAGGCGCTCATCGGTGACCAGCTGAACCCGCAGGCGGGCGTGAAGCCCAGCGACGGCCTGGTGTGGGTCGTCGACGTGGTCGCCGCCAAGAAGGCCGACAAGAACGGCGAGGCGAAGGGCGAGCAGGCGGCGCCGGAGGCCGGTATGCCGGAGGTGAAGTCGCCGAGCCGGAAGCCCGCGGAGATCACCGTCCCCAAGGGCGAGAAGGCCCCCAAGGAGACCAAGAGCCAGGTGCTCATCAAGGGCGACGGCCCGAAGGTGAAGGCCGGTGAGGGGCTGATCGCGCAGTACACGGGCGTGAAGTGGGAGGACGGCAAGATGTTCGACTCCTCCTGGAAGCACGGCGGCGCGACCGCCTTCCAGATCGGCACCAACGCGGTCGTCAAGGGCTGGGACAAGGCCCTGGTCGGCAAGAACGTCGGCGACCGTGTCGAGATCGTCGTGCCGCCCAAGGACGGGTACGGTACGAGCCCGCAGGGCGGCGAGCTGGCCAACCACACGTTGGTCTTCTCGGTGGACATCCTCGACACGTTCTGAGGGAGCCGGGGCCGTACGCCGCCCGCCGCGATGATCACGGCCCGGCCATCTGCGAGACTGTCCCGCGTTGTAGAACGATTCGTTCGTAGGAGCACACACGTGAGCATCGACAAGCCCGAGATCGACTTCCCCGAGGGCCCTGCGCCCGCCGATCTGGAGATCGTGGACCTGTGGGAGGGTGACGGGCCGGTCGCCAAGGCGGGGGACACCGTCTCCGTCCACTACGTCGGCGTGTCCTTCAGCACCGGCGAGGAGTTCGACGCCAGCTGGAACCGTGGCAAGCCGCTGCAGTTCGAGCTCGGCGCCGGCCAGGTCATCGCCGGCTGGGACCAGGGCGTGCAGGGCATGAAGGTCGGCGGCCGCCGCCGGCTGACCATCCCCGCGCACCTGGCGTACGGCGAGCGCGGCGCCGGTGGCGGCCGCATTGCGCCGAACGAGACGCTGATCTTCGTCTGCGACCTGGTCTCGGTCTGAGAACCGGCCGCAGACGCAGCGTCCGCGACCGGATACCGGTCCGGCGCTGATCTTCGCGCACGCGGACACCGTGTCCGGACGCCGGTTACGTCCTTGTGCGGCGCCGGCACGGTGCGTGGCGCGAGCCTTATGGGCCCATGCCCCCCTCGGGGGGTATGGGCCCTCGGCTTTTGAAGCGGCTCCCGGTAGCGGTACGGTCATCGGTCGAGACCACAGAGAGAAGGGCGTCGATGGCCATTGCCAAGGCCGAGCGGCTGATGAACCTGGCGCTGTGCCTGCTGGGGACCCGGCGCCCGCTCACCAAGCGGGAGTTGCGCGGGTCCATCGAGGCGTACGTCGAGGCGTTCGGCCCGGGGGACGGTCCGGCGGGCGCGGGCGACGACGCGTTCAACCGCATGTTCGAGCGGGACAAGGATGACCTGCGGGAGCTCGGCATGGTCATCGAGACCGTCGAGGGCCTGGAGGGGGACACCGGATACCTCGCGCGCCGCGACTCCAACCGGCTCCCGCCGATCACCCTGGACGCCGAGGAGGCCGCCGCGCTCGGCCTCGCCGCGAAGATCTGGCAGCAGGCCCGGCTCGCGGGCGCGGCCAGCGGCGCGCTCCAGAAGCTGCGCGCCGCCGGTATGCCGCTGGCGGCGGAGGACGAGGGCCCGTACGACCCCGCCCAGCCGCACAGCGCCCTGGAGCCGCGCATCCCCGCCCACGAGGCGGCTTTCGAGCCGCTGATGCTGGCCTGCCGGGACCGCCGCCCGGTCGTCTTCGACTACCGCAAGGCCAACGCGGCCCGGCCCGAGCAGCGCCAGGTGGAGCCCTGGATCCTCGAATGCTGGCGCGGCCACTGGTACCTGGCGGGCTGGGACCGCGACCGGCAGGCCGAGCGGGTCTTCCGGCTCTCCCGCATCACCGGCAAGGTCCGCTCGCGCGCGGGCAAGTTCACCGCCGAGGTGCCCGACCACGTGACCGTACGGGAGACGGTGGAGAGCTGGGCCGGGGAGACCGCCACCGGCACCGCCCGCATCAAGCTGCGCGCCGACCACGGCTACCCGCTGCGCGCCCGCGCCCTGTCCGTGCGCGAGGCGGGCGAGGGCTGGGACGAGCTGGAGATCCCGTACGGGCACGGGCTGGACGCCTGGCTCGTGGAGCTGGGCCCGGATGTCGTCGTACTGGAACCGGCCGAGCTGCGGGCCGACGTGGTGGACCGGCTGCGCGCCGTGGCCAAGGGCTGAGGGGGAGCGACCAGACCATGGCGACCAACGCCATCGACCAGACCCGCCGGATGCTGTCCCTGGTGACGTATCTGCGCGAGCGCCCCGGCGCCCGCGTCAGCGACGTGGCCCGGGCCTTCGGCATCACCGAGGACGAGCTGATCGCGGACCTCGACGTACTGCCCATGTGCGGTACGAGCTTCCGCGGCGGCGACCTGCTGGACATCGACACCGACGGCGACCGCATCTGGTGGCACAACCCCGACGACGTCGCCGAGCCGCTGCGGCTGGCCGCCGACGAGGCGACCGCGCTGCTGGTCGCGGCGCGCGCGGTGTCGACCCTGCCGGGCCTGCGCGAGGGCGACCGGCAGGCGCTGCTGCGCGCCACCGCCAAGCTGGAGGCCGCGGCGGGCGAGGCGGCGGGCGCCAGCTCCCGCCTGTCCGTCACCTTCGAGTCCGAGGGTGGCGTCTTCGCCGACGTGGACCGGGCCATCGCCGAACGCCGCCGTTTGTGGCTCAAGTACTACTCGCCCGCCCGCGACGAGCTGACCGAGCGCGAGGTGGACCCCATCCGCCTCTTCGCCGTCGGCCACACCTATGTCGAGGCGTGGTGCCGGCTCTCCGAGGCGCGCCGCACCTTCCGGCTGGACCGGGTGGCCGAGATCAAGCTGCTGGACGCGCCCTCCGACCCGCCGCCGATCGAGCTGCGGGACCTGTCCGAGGGGCTGGTGCAGCCGGCCGCCGAGGACCCGGAGGTCGTGATCGAGGTGGGGCCCGGCGGCCGCTGGGTCGCGGAGTACTACCCGCACGACACCGCCGAGGAGCTGCCCGAGGGGGGCCTGCGCATCACCCTGCGTACCCCTGAGCCCGCCTCGCTGCGGCGCCTGGCGCTGCGGCTGGGCCGGGACGGGCGGATCGTCGCGCCGCAGGAGCTGGCGGACAGCGCGCGGGACGCGGCGGCGCGGGCGCTCGCCGCGTACGGCGGCTGAGCGGCGGCCCGGAACAGGGACAGTCGAGGAAACCGCAGGGGAGCTGTGAGTGCGATGACGACCGTGACCACCCCGGCCGCGCCCGTGATCTTCAAGGCGGCCTGCCCGGACTGCCGGGGCCACTTCGAGCTGGCCTCGGACGCGCTGCGGCTGGCGATCGGCGGCAGCCGCCGCACCACCTTCTACTCCTTCACCTGCCCCGACTGCGGCTCCGCCGTCCGCAAGCCGGCCGGCGAACGGATAGTGGAACTGCTCACCGGCGGCGGAGTACGGACACTGCGACTGCATACGGGGTGAGGGGG
>NZ_NHSG01000063.1:0-7176 GCF_020024005.1 Streptomyces purpurogeneiscleroticus | reverse complement strand
CGTCGGGCCGCACCAGACGGCCGCGTACGGGCTCGCCGTGGAAGGAGGTGTCGGCCCGGGCGTAGCGCACGGTGCGGTCCGAGGCGTGCGGCTCGTGCAGCTGACCGAGGTTCTCGCGGGCCTTCTCGCGGCCGTGCCAGGCGTCGAGCACCGTCGGCGCGGAGCAGGCGAGCAGCAGGACGGCGACGCCGATGCCCACGCCGACCGCGCTCAGCGTCGTACGGAGCCGGCCCTCGCGGCCGCCGGTGACCGCGAACCGGGCGCCCATGGCGAGGTCGCGCAGCCAGGCGGCGGGGCCGCCGGGCGGGCCGTGCGGCGGACGGCCGGACCGGGAGCCGGTGGGGCGGGTGCCGAGCAGGGCCGTCACAGGCCCGCCAGGGATTCCCTGACCCGCCCGTCGCGGACGGTGATCTCGCGGTCGGAGTAGGCGGCGACGCGGGGCTCGTGGGTGACCAGGACGACGGCGGCTCGGGTGTCGCGCGCCGCGTCGGTCAGCAGGGTCAGGACGCGTTCGCCGTTGAGGGAGTCCAGGGCGCCGGTCGGTTCGTCGGCGAACAGGACGCGGGGGCGGCCGGCGAGGGCGCGGGCGACGGCCACGCGCTGGCCCTGGCCACCGGAGACCTCGCCGGGGCGCTTGCCGTGGATGTCGTCGGCCTCCAGGCGGGCCAGCCATTCGCGGGCGGTGGCCTCGGCGGCCTTCCGCTTCGTGCCGTTGAGCCGCAGCGGCAGGGCGACGTTCTCCAGGCAGGTCAACTCGGGTACCAGCTGCCCGAATTGGAAGACGAAGCCGAAGTCCGTGCGGCGCAGGGCGCTGCGCTCCGCGTCCGGCAGCGCGGTCAGCTCCCGGCCGTCGTAGCGGACGCTGCCCGAGTCCGGCCGGACGATGCCCGCGAGGCAGTGCAGCAGGGTCGACTTGCCGGAGCCGGAGGGGCCCATGACGGCGACGACCTCGCCGGGGTGCACCGAGAAGTCCGCGCCGTCCAGCGCGGGCGTGTGCCCGTATGTCTTGTACAGCCCCTCACCGGCGAGTACCGAGCCGTCCGGCGTCATCCGCATACCGCCCGGGCGAGCTTGTCGAGGCGGGCCGCGGTCAGTTCCAGCCAGCGCAGGTCCGCTTCGAGGTGGAACAGGGCGTGGTCGCAGATCAGCTGGTCGGCGAGGTCGCCCGTGCGCTTGCGCTCGGTCAGCCCGCGCATCAGCCGGAGGTGTTCGGCGCGCTGGGTGTCCAGCAGCTCGGCGGCGTCCCGGCCGGTCATCAGGGCGAGCACGACCTTGGTGTAGAGCGTGGAGTGCAGATACGGCTCGGGCTTCTCCGGGCTCCGCAGCCACTGGGCCACATCGGTCACACCCGCGTCGGTGATGGCGTACCGCTTGCGCTCGGGCCCGGCGCCGGCCTCGATGCCGTCCACCTCGACCAGGCCGTTCTTCAGGAGCCTGGACATGGTCGAGTAGACCTGGCCGTAGTGCAGCGGGCGGTCCTGGCCGAAGTGCTCGTCGAAGGCCCGCTTGAGGTCGTAGCCGTGCCGGGGTCCGGACTCCAGCAGGCCCAGCAGGGTATGACCGATAGACATGGCGAGCAGCCTACGTCGGCTGTTCACGCCATGTATACGCCGGGTGAATAGGTGTCACTCGTCCTCCGGGGGCGGCGCCCCGTCCGTCTTCGGCGGACGCCCCCGGCGCCGCATCGCCCCGGCGTCCTTGGGCAGCCGCCCCGCCTCCGCCAGCGCGCGGCGGAGCAGGAACTCGATCTGCGCGTTGGCGCTGCGCAGTTCGTCACCGGCCCAGCGCACCAGCGCGTCGTGCACCGACGGGTCGAGCCGCAGCAGCATCTGCTTGCGCTGCTGCGGCCGCCGGCCCGGCGTCCCGGGCTCCTCGCTCTTGGGGCTCACTGGTAGAGCGAGCCCGTGTTCAGGACGGGCTGCGCGGCGCGGTCACCGCACAGCACCACCATGAGGTTCGAGACCATGGCCGCCTTGCGCTCCTCGTCCAGCTCGACGATGCCCTGCTCGCTGATCCGGTCCAGGGCCGACTCGACCATGCCGACCGCGCCCTCGACGATCTGCTGGCGGGCGGCGACGACGGCGCCGGCCTGCTGCCGCTGGAGCATCGCGGAGGCGATCTCGGGGGCGTACGCGAGGTGGCTGAAGCGCGCCTCGATGATCCGGACGCCGGCCGCCTCGACCCGCGCGGTCAGCTCGGCGGCGAGCTTCTCGGTGATCTCCTCGGCGTTGCCGCGCAGCGAGAGCGCGTCCTCGTCGTGGGCGTCGTAGGGGTACTCGATCGCGATGTGCCGGACGGCCGCCTCGGTCTGGGTGGCGACGAACTCCAGGAAGTCGTCCACCTCGAAGAGCGCCTGCGCGGTGTCCTCGACCTTCCAGACCACGATCGAGGCCAGCTCGATGGGGTTGCCGTAGGCGTCGTTGACCTTCAGGACCGCGGTCTCGTGGTTGCGGACCCGGGTGGAGATCTTGGTGGCGCTGGTGAGCGGGTTGATCCAGCGCAGGCCGTCGGTGCGGATCGTGCCGACGTACCGGCCGAAGAGCTGGATGACCCGGGCCTCACCGGGCGCGACCATCTTCACGCCGCCCATGCAGAAGAGGGAGACGAGCAGCAGCAGGATGCCGACGCCGATCATCGTGCCGCCCAGCGCCTTGTTGCCGTCCGAGGCGGAGGCGGCGCCGAGGATCGCCAGCGCGATGCCGGCGAAGACGCCGAGCACGGTCAGCAGCAGGCCGAGACCGCCCGGGATGCTGTGCGCGGTGACCTCTCTGACCTGCGGCGCGGGCAGGGCCGGGGTGTCGGGCTCGGTGCCGGCGGGCGGAGTGGGCGCGTGGTCGGTCATGGGGTTCCCCCGTTCCGTACGGCGGTCGGGCCGTACCTTGCGTGCTTACGCTGGTCTAGCAAAGTGATAGCTATTTAATCCGTGCGGGCCGGGCGGCGCAAGGGCGGACGCGGAAATCCTCGAACGGTTGCACAGAAATGAGGTGCTCATTGTCACGTCCGGAAAAGGCTTGATCGATGCCTATGTGATGACACCGGGGGGTTAGCTTCGGAGGCTGGGTTATTTGGGGGCGGAACGACTGGAGTGACACGAGCGATGGGAAGAGCCGAAGCGAGACGGGCGCGGAAGCGGGGCAGCCGCCGGGCGAAACGCAAGAGAGGCGGCGGCGCAGGCCGCTTCTTCAGCTTCAAGAAGCTGCTCGGCGCGTTCTTCACCGTCTGCCTGCTGGGCATCCTCGGCTTCATCGGCCTGTACCTCGTCGTCGACGTGCCGGCCTCCGCCAACGGCCAGGCCACCGCCCAGGCCAACGTCTACAAGTACGCCGACGGCTCCGTGCTGGCCCGCACCGGCTTCAACCGCGAGAGCGTGCCGATCAGCGACATCCCCAAGGACGTCCAGCACACCTTCGTCGCCGCCGAGAACAAGACGTTCTACCAGGACTCCGGCGTCGACCTGAAGGGCACCACCCGCGGCATCCTCAACACCCTGCGCGGCCAGGGCAAGCAGGGCGGCTCGACCATCACCCAGCAGTTCGTGAAGAACTACTACCTGACGCAGGAACAGACGGTCAGCCGCAAGCTCAAGGAGATCGTGATCTCCCTGAAGGTCGACCAGAAGCTCGGCAAGAACGAGATCCTGGCCGGCTACATCAACACCAGTTACTACGGCCGCGGCGCATACGGCATCGAGGCCGCGGCACAGGCGTACTACGGCGTGCACACCCGGGACCTCACGGTCGAGCAGGGCGCCTACCTCGCCTCGCTGCTCCAGGCGCCCAGCCAGTACGACTGGGCCGTCGCCACCGACGCCGGCAAGAAGCGGGTCCAGGCGCGCTGGAACTACACCCTCGACAACATGGTCGAGATGAAGTGGCTGGACGCCGGGAAGCGGCAGGGGCTGAAGTTCCCGGTGCCGGAGAAGCCCAAGCCCAGCTCCGGCCTGAAGGGCCAGAAGGGCTACCTGGTCAAGCTCGCCGACACCGAGCTGCAGAAGCAGGGCATCACCGAGGACGAGCTCGCGCGCGGCGGCTGGACGATCAGCCTGGGCGTCGAGAAGAAGCGCCAGCGCGCGCTGGAGTCGGCCGTCGAGGAGAAGCTGACCAGCAAGCTCGACCCCAAGACCCGTGACGTGGACGCCGACGCCCAGGCCGGCGCGGTCTCCGTCGACCCCGACACCGGCCACATCGTGGCGCTGTACGGCGGCAAGGGCTATCTGGAGCACTACGTCAACAACGCCACCCGCGAGGACTACCAGCCGGCCTCCACCTTCAAGCCGCTGATCCTCGCCACCGCCCTGGAGAAGAACTCCACCACCCAGGACGGCACCCCGATCACCCCGGACACCGTCTACGACGGCACCAGCCGCCGCCCCGTGAAGGGCAGCGCCATCGGCTTCGCGCCGCCCAACGAGGACGAAAAGGACTACGGCCCGATCAGCGTCCAGACGGCCATGAACAACTCCGTCAACTCCGTCTTCGCGCAGATGGGCGTGGACGTGGGGCTGGAGGAGGTACGCCGGACCGCCGGGCAGCTCGGCATGGACGCGGAGAAGATGTCGGCCCGCCCGGCCATGACACTCGGCTCGATGGGCGCCAGCCCGCTCCAGATGGCCGGCGTCTACGCCACCCTCGACAACCACGGCAAGAAGGTCACTCCCCAGCTGGTGACCTCGGCGCAGCGCGGCGAGGAGGCGCCCGTCGACCTGCCGGAGCCGATCGGCGGGCAGGTCCTCAGCCGCACGACCGCGGACACCGTGACCTCCGTACTGACCGGCGTGGTCCAGGACGGTACGGGCACCGCCGTCCGCAACACCGACTACGACATCGCCGGCAAGACCGGCACCTCGGACGACAACAAGTCCGCCTGGTTCGTGGGCTACACGCCCCGGCTGGTCACCGCCGTCGGCCTGTTCGGCGAGGACGCGGACCCGCCGCACCCGCAGGTCACCCTCAAGGGCGCGGGCGGCGGCGGCCGGGTCAACGGCGGCGGCTACCCCGCGGAGATCTGGGCGGCATACACCCAGAACGCCCTGGGCGGCGAGCTGTTCGCCCGCTTCGACCTGGACACCGACCTGGGCGCCGGGGTCGCGCCGACCCCCACCCCGACGCCGACCCCGACCGAGGAGTCGGAGTCCCCGTCGCCGAGCCCGTCGGAGAGCTCCGAGTCCGCCTCGCCCTCGCCGTCCCCCTCGCCCAGCGAGTCGGAGACCAGCGAGCCGCCCGAGGAGTCGGCCTCCCCGTCACCGAGCGAGTCCTCGGAGCTCCCGCTGCCGGACGGCGGGGGCGAGGAGGAGAAGGAGACCGGGCACGACAAGCGCCCGATGCTCGGCGAGTGAGCGCGCGCGAGTGAACGACGGCGGGCCCGGGGCGAGAAAGCCCCGGGCCCGCCGTCGTTCCCGTACTGCCTACTCCCGGCCCGGCAGCCGCCGTGCGACCGGCGGCATCGACAGCTCGAACCACACGACCTTGCCGGTGCTCAGCCGGGTCGCGCCCCAGCGCCGCGCGAGGCGGTTGACCAGGTACAGGCCCCGGCCGCCCTCGTCCGACGGGCGGGCCTGGCGCAGCCGCGGCAGCTGCGGCACGTCGTCGCCGACCTCGCAGCGCAGTACGTCCGTGCGCAGCAGCCGCAGCGTGATCGGCCGCTCGGCGTACCGCACGGCGTTGGTCACGACCTCGCTGACCAGCAGCTCGACCTGGTCCGTCAGCTCCTCCAGATCCCAGCGCTGGAGCGCCCTGCGGGCGAGGCGGCGGGCCTGCCCGGCGGTCTGCGCCTTCGGGTCGAGGTACCAGTACGCCACGTCGCTCGGCGCGATCCCGTCGAAGCGGGCCGCGAGCAGCGCGATGTCGTCGTCCCGGTCGCCCGGGCCGAGCATGTCCAGCACCTCGTCGCAGAGCGGCTCCAGCGGCGGCGGGTTCGGTCCGGTCAGCCGGGCCGTCTCCGTCAGCCGCTCGCGGAGCTGCTCTATGCCGGTCCACACGTCCCGTATCCGGGACTCCACCAGGCCGTCGGTGTACAGGACCAGCGTCGCGCCGGCGGGCGCGTCCAGCTCGACCGCCTCGAAGTCCACGCCGCCGACGCCGATCGGAGCGCCCGGAGGCACGCGCAGGACCTCGGCGCGGCCGCCGCGGTGCAGCATGACCGGCGGCGGATGACCGGCGTTGGCGACGATGATGCGGTGCGCGACCGGGTCGTAGACCGCGTACAGGCAGGTCGCCATCCGGTCCGTGCCGAGCCGCTGGGCCTGCTCGTCGAGGTGGTGCAGGACCTCCTGCGGCGGCAGGTCGAGCCCGGCGAGGGTCTGCGCGGTGGTGCGCAGCTGCCCCATGATCGCCGCCGAGGTCATCGAATGCCCCATCACGTCGCCCACGACCAGGGCGACCCGGGACCCCGGCAGCGGGATCGCGTCGTACCAGTCGCCGCCGACCCGCGCGGTCTCGGCGGCCGGGAGGTACCGGCTGGCGAGGCGCACGCCCGTGGGCTGCGGGAGGGAGTCGGGCAGCATCGTGCGCTGCAGCGCGTCGGCGATGTACGCCTCGCGCCCGTACAGCACCGCCTTGTCCACGCCCAGCGCCGTGTGGGTCGCCAGCTGCGCCGCCACCAGCAGGTCGTCCGGCTCGAAGGCCGGGCGGTCCGGGCGGCGCAGGAAGACCGCGGCGCCGATCACCCGGCGGCGGCCGCGCAGCGGCGCCAGGATGACGCGCTGGCCCTGCGGCATCCGCGTGCCGGGGCCGAGCAGTTCGGGCAGCGCGGCCTGCGCGGCCTGCGCCTCGCCGAAGAGCGGGCGCACCCCGCGCAGCACCTCGGCCAGCGGCCCGCCGGGCACGACCTCGGCGAGCTCGGCCGCCATCCCGCCCATCGCCGGGCCCAGGTCGGGCTGTGCGGGCAGGGTGGGCAGCCGGCCGCCGTTGGTGTCGGCCTCCTCGGGGATCCGGTCGGTGCGCCGCAGCCGCAGCACGACGGGGCCGGCCGGCCGCTCGTCGCCCACCGGCAGCGGGTCGCGCAGATACACCAGGATCGCGTCGGCGAACGTCGGGACCGTCGCCCGGCACAGGCCCAGCACGATTTCGTCCAGGTCGATGCCGCGCGCGATCCGCCGGGTGGCCGCGCCCACGAAGCGCAGCCGGTCGCCGCCGGGCTGCCGGGCCGGCATCGGCTCACCCCCCTCGGCCGGATGTG
>NZ_NHSG01000062.1:0-7305 GCF_020024005.1 Streptomyces purpurogeneiscleroticus | reverse complement strand
GCCGTCCCCCAGCCCGCCCTGCGCGGCGCCGCGGGGCGCGACCCGGCCGGCTTCACGCCGCGCCGCACGCCGCCGCGCTGACCGTCGTACCCACCTGACGGACCGGGCACCCGACGGACCGGGCACCCAACGCCCTCCGCAGTCGCCGCCCTGCGCGGTCGTCGCACGGATGCGGCGGTCACCGCCTGCCCGGTAACCGCCGCGCCCGTGTGCCGTAAAGGCCCGCCAGGGCGGGCCCCTACGGCTGCCGCCCGGCCCGCCCCCCGGCGGGCCGCACGGAGTTCACAGTTCGACCAGCACCGCCCCGGTGTGGTCGCCCTGGACGAGTTCGCGCAGCGCCTCCGGGGCCTGGTCCAGGCCCCGCAGCCGGCTGTGCGCGAAGATCAGCGTGCCGTCGCGCAGCCCGCGCCCAAACTCCTCGCTCCACTCCTGCGCGAGGCCCGGGTGGTCGCGCACCGAGAAGCCGCGCAGCGTGACCCGCCGGGAGACCACCAGACCGGCGTCCAGCTCGACCGGCGCCGTGATCCCGTCCCCCTCCCCCAGCTGCGCCGACAGCGCGCCCACGAGCGCGAACCGGGCGCCGGTACGAGCCGATTCGAGCGCCGCCGCCAACTGCTCGCCACCCACGGTGTCCAGCAGGACGTCGATGCCGTTGGGCGCCGCCCTGCGCAGCTGCGGGCCGATGGGCCCGGCGCCGCGGAGCACCACCTCGTCGTAGCCCAGCTCCTTCACCAGGTACTCGGCCTTGCTCTCGGAGCCGGTGGAGCCGATGACCCGGCGCGCCCCCAGGCGCCGGGCGAGCTGGCCCGCGAGGCTGCCGACGCCGCCGGCCGCGCCGGTGATGAACACCGTGTCGCCGGGCCGCACCTGCGCGATGCGTACCAGGGCGCCCCAGGCGGTGGCGCCCTGGGAGAGGTGCGCCGCCGGGTCGGGCAGCGCCTCGGGGTCGATGCGGTGCGCGCGTGCCGCGTCCACCAGGGCGTACTCCCGCCAGCCCAGGTCGTGCCGGACGAGGTCGCCGGGCGCGAAGCCGCCGCCGGGCGCCTCCACGACCTCGCCGATCGCCGCGCCCCACAGCGCCCGGCCCGGCACGAAGGAGGGCATGGGCAGTTCGGCCCCGGTCATCATCGTGCGCATCACGGCGGTCACGGCCATGATCCGGTTGCGCACCAGGACCGTGCCCGGCGCCGGTACCGGCACCGGGGTGTCGGTCACCGCGAAGTGATCCGGCGTCAGGGCGCCGTCGGCGCGGGCGGCGAGGCGGACTTCGCGGTGGGTGGCGGGGTGGACGGGCGCGGCCATGGGGGGAGGCTCCTGGGGATAGAGGGCTGCGGAACGGTTTTCGGGGAGCCCGTACGCACGCGCCGCGTCCGGACTCGGGGGCCGCCCGTGCAGGACCGGTACGACCGGAACGAAGCTTTCCCAAATCTCCACGACAGATCAATACCGTCTGGTTGGATTATTGTTTGCGCCGTCAATAGAATTCGGCCAGATCCGCCGGAGGCGGACGCGCCCCAGAACGAACATGCGGAGGACCGCCGGTGGCCAAGCAGGAACGGGCAGTGCGCACTCGACAGGCCGTCCTCGTAGCGGCGGCCCAGGTCATCGGCGAGCGCGGCTACGAAGCGGCCACCATCGCGGAGATCATCCAGCGGGCCCAGGTCACCAAGGGCGCGCTGTACTTCCACTTCCCGTCCAAGGACGCCCTGGCCCGCGCGGTCATCGCGGAACAGACCGAGATGCTCGTCCCGCCGCCGAGCGACTCCCGGGTGCAGGATGTCATCGACTTCAGCCATCAGGTGGCGCAGGCGCTCCGTGACGACCCGGTACTTCAGGCCGGCACCAGGATCGCGGTGGAAACCACTTTCAGCCGCGAGCCGCTGGTGCCGTACCAGGACTGGATCGAGATCGTGACCCGGATGTTCACCGAGGCGCGCGAGCGCGGGGAGTTGCTGTCGGCGGTGAACCCGGCGAAGGCCGCGGAGTTCGTCGTGTCCTCGTACATGGGCGTACAGCTCTTCTCCCAGGCCACCACGAACCGCGCCGACCTGCACGAACGTGTCACCTCACTGTGGCGGCACATCCTCCCGGGCCTGGCCCCGCCGGGAGCCTTGAGCCACCTGACTCCCAGCGGCCGGTGGGAACGCCACGCCGCCTGACCGACCCCCTCCGACGGCGGCCCCCGGCCGCCGTCTTCTGTCGTTCCGGGCCACTCGTCACTTCATGCAGCGCGGCCGCAAACAGCCCTGGCCTTATCTCTACGCCGTCACACGTAACACTTCTACCCAAAGATTCACTCTGGAGTACTAGAAAACAAACCAGGCGGTTTGTATCTTGGTGCCGCAGGCGCTGAGTACGGGCGCACCCCGCGCCCGCCCAGGGAGGGAATCCGCATGACCGTCGTTCTGACCGTGCCGCACTCCGCCCCCCGCCGACGCGGCGCGCCCTCGGGGTACTCCTCGGCACTCCCCACCCTGCAGCCACTGACCACCACGGTTCCGCGGGAGTACGTTCATCGCAGCTCGGTCACCGAGGTGTTCCTCACGGACTGGCGCGGCAGAGGTCCCGACGCCTGGACCGTCGACGCCCAATGGCCGCGCGCCCACAGCTTCTACGGCCCCGCGCACGGGCTGCACGACCCGATGATGCTGGTGGAGACCGTGCGGCAGGCCGGACTTCTGCTGAACCACGTCGGGCACGGCGTACCGCTGGGCCACTCGGTGATCTGGGGAAGCATGCGGTACACCGTCGACCCCGAGGCCCTGAAGGTCGCCGCCACCCCCGCCGACATCGAAATACACGTGAACGACCACGACGTCGTGCGAAGAGCCGGCCGGCTGTCCAGCATGCGGGAGACGTTCGACGCCGTCCGGGACGGCCGGCACCTGGGACGCGTCGAATGCACCTTCACCTGCCACGTCCCCGCCGTCTACCGGAGATTGCGCGGCTCGTACGCCGATCTCGACCACACCCTCTCGCGCGTGATCCCGCCGGCCGCCCCCGTCCCCCCGGAGCTCGTCGGCCGGGACCGCACGGCCGACGTGGTGCTCTCCCCCACCGACGAGGCCGGCCGCTGGCAGCTGCGGACCGACATCACGCACCCCGTGCTCTTCGATCACCCCGTGGACCACGTGCCGGGAATGCTGATGGTCGAGGCCGCGCGGCAGGCCGCGTACGCCACCGCCGGGCCCGGCCACTGGACAGCCGTCGCCATGGACTGTTCCTTCGTCCGTTACGCCGAGCTGGACACGCCCTGCTGGATACGCGCCAGGGCGCTCGCCCCGGACGCGGCCGGCCTGCCTCGCGTGGCGGTGCGGGCCGAACACCACGGTGACCCCGTCTTCACCGCCACCGTGACCTGCGCCCCCATCGGCTGAACAGCAGGCCGAAACGGTCGCGTACGCGGCCGTGCGACGCCCGGCCCGTCCGCCGGGCGCGTCATCCGCCCAGCGTCAGCCGCTGTTTGGGGCCGTCCGTACGGCCCGCCGGCGGAATCCGGCTGCCTGCCCGGTACGGCGCGGGCCACGGCGCACCGGGGCCGGAATACCCCTGTTCCGCAGCGGCGTGCAGGGTCCAGTTCGGGTCGTAGAGATGCGGCCGGGCCAGCGCGCACAGGTCGGCGCGGCCCGCGAGAATCAGCGAATTGACGTCGTCCCAGGACGAAATGGCGCCGACCGCGATCACCGGAATTCGCACCGCGTTGCGGATGCGATCGGCGAACGGCGTCTGGTACGAGCGCCCAAAGGCGGGCTGCTCCTCCGGGACCACCTGCCCCGTGGAGACGTCGATCGCGTCGGCTCCGTGCGCGGCGAAGGCCCGCGCGATCTCCACCGCGTCCTCGGCGGTGGTACCGCCCGCCGCCCAGTCGGTGGCGGAGATCCGTACCGTCATGGGCCGCCCGGCCGGCCAGACGGCACGTACCGCGTCGAAGACCTCCAGCGGGAAACGCAGCCGCGCCGCGAGGTCGCCGCCGTACGCGTCGGTGCGGTGGTTGGTGAGCGGCGAGAGGAAACCGGAGAGCAGATAGCCGTGGGCGCAGTGCAGTTCGAGCAGGTCGAAGCCGGCGCGCGCGGCACGCTCGGCGGCGCGGACGAAGTCCTCGCGCACGCCGGCCAGCTCCTCGGTGGTGAGCGCGTGCGGTATCTGGTTGACGCCCTGCCGGTACGGGAGCGCGGAGGCGGCCACGAGCGGCCAGTTGCCCTCCGGGAGCGGCTGGTCGATGCCCTCCCACATCAGCCGCGTCGAGCCCTTGCGGCCCGAGTGACCGAGCTGGACGCCGATCGCGGTGCCGGGCGCGCCCGCGTGTACGAAATCGGTGACCCGGCGCCAGGCAGCCTCGTGCTCCGGCGCGTACAACCCCGTGCACGCGGGCGTAATGCGGCCCTGGCTGCTGACGCAGACCATCTCCGTCATCACCAGGCCGGCGCCGCCCAGGGCCCGGGCACCGAGGTGGACGAGATGGAAGTCGCCCGGCGTGCCGTCCGCGTCGGCGCTGTACATGTCCATCGGGGAGACGACGACGCGGTTGTGCAGGGTCAGCCCGGCGAGCCGGAAGGGCGTGAACATCGGCGGCGTGCCGGGCTGCACGCCGGCCTCCTCCTCGACCGCGGCGACGAAACGGGGGTCGCGCAGCCGGAGGTTGTCGTGGGTGACCCGCCGGCTGCGGGTGAGCAGGTTGAAGGCGAAGCGGCGGGGCGGCTGGTCGACGTACTGCGTGAGGTTCTCGAACCACTCCAGGCTGGCGCGCGCCGCCCGCTGGGTGGACTCGACGACGGGCCGGCGCTCGGTCTCGTACGCGGCGAGCGCGTCGGGGAGTGCCGCGTGCTCCTGGAGGCAGGCGGCGAGCGCGAGCGCGTCCTCGACGGCGAGCTTGGTGCCGGAGCCGATGGAGAAGTGGGCGGTGTGCGCGGCATCGCCGAGCAGCACGATGTTGCCGTGCGACCAGCGGGCGTTGGTGACCGTACGGAAGGCGGTCCAGGCGGAGTTGTTGCCGTGCAGCGGCCGGCCGCCCAGCGCGTCCGCGAAGATCTTGGCGCACTGCCCGACGGACTCCTCCACCGGACAGGCGTCCCACCCGGCCCGCCGCCATACGTCCTCGTGCGCCTCGACGACGACGGTGCTGGCGTGCTCCCCGTACGGATATCCGTGCAGCTGCATCACCCCGTGCTCGGTCTCGGCGATGTCGAAGCGGAAGGCGTCGAAGGCGAGGTCGGCGGAGAGCCAGATGTAGCGGCAACGGTGGGTGGTCAGCTGCGGGCGGAAGATCTCGGCGTGCGCGCCGCGCGTGGCGCTGTGCACGCCGTCGGCGGCGATCACCAGATCATGGTCGCGGGCGAGGTCGGCGGCGGGCGGCGCCTCGGTACGGAAGCGCAGCCGTACGCCGAGCGCGCGGCAGCGCTCGTGCAGCAGCTGGAGGAGGCGGCGGCGCCCGATGGCGGCGAAGCCGTGACCGCCGGAGGTGAGGGTGCGGCCGCGGTGCGCGATGTCGATGTCGTCCCAGCGCACGTACTCGCGGCGCAGCGCCTCATGGACGACCGGGTCGGCCTGTTCGATGCCCCCGAGGGTCTCGTCCGAGAGGACCACGCCGAAGCCGAAGGTGTCATCGGGCGCGTTGCGCTCCCAGACGGTGACCTCGCGGGCCGGATCCAGCCGCTTGAGCAGCACCGCTGCGTACAGCCCACCGGGGCCGCCGCCGATGACGGCCACCCGGCCGCCGGGCAGCGCCCCCTCCCCGGGGCTCATTTCCCCTGCCACTTCGGGCTGCGCTTGGCGGTGAACGCCGCGTGGAACTCCGCGTAGTCCGAGCTGTTCATCAGCAGCGCCTGGGTCGCCGCGTCCATCTCGACGGCCGCCGCGAGCGGCATGTCCAGCTCGGCGGTGAGCAGCGCCTTGGTCTGGGCGTGGGCGAGTGCGGGGCCGGCCGCGAGCCGGCCGGCCAGCGCGGCGGCGGCCTCGTGCGCCTTGCCCTCCTCGGCCAGCTCGCTGATCAGCCCGATCCGCTCGGCTTCGGGGGCGCGCACGGCCTCCCCCAGCATCAGCAGCCGGGTGGCGTGCCCGAGCCCGACCACGCGGGGCAGCAGGTAAGCCGCGCCCATGTCGCCGCCGGAGAGCCCGACCTTGGTGAAGAGGAAGGCGAAGCGCGCCGAGGGGTCGGCGACGCGGAAGTCGGCGGCGAGCGCGAGGACCGCGCCGGCCCCCGCGGCCACGCCGTGCACGGCCGCGATCACCGGGAACGGGCACTCCCGCAGCGCCCGTACGACCTGCCCGGTCATCCGGTTGAAGTCCAGCAGCTGGCCGGTGTCCATTTCCAGCGTGGCGCCGATGATCTCGTCCACGTCGCCGCCGGAGCAGAAGCCGCGGCCCTCGCCGCCGAGCACCAGGGCCCGTACGGCGCGTTCGCGGGAGAGCTCGGCGAGCAGATCGCGGAGGTCGGCGTAGGCGCCGAAGGTGAGGGAGTTGAGGGTGTCCGGGCGCGCGAGGGTGACGGTGGCGACCCCGTCCTCCCTGGTCACGCGGAGGTGTTCCCATGCGTCGGTGGCGTGCGCGGAACCTGTGAACGGGCTCATTGGGCGTCGTGCCCCCTTCAGCCGGAGGGCTGGTGCCTGGCGGTATCCGCCGGTATCCGGCGTTACCCGTGCCGGGAAGTTATCACGCAAGCGTGACCGCCGTCACGAGTACGCGATAAGGCATCCGCCCGTTCCCGCCCGGCATCGCTACGAGCGGTGATGAGCCGATCGCAGCGGAGGTTCGTACCGTTATAGGAGGACATCACGCCCCCTCGAACGGAACCGGACCTTGTCGGAGCCAGCCGCCCCGTCGTCCTGGCGGATCACGCTGCCGCACACCACTGCTGCGGTGCCGATCGCGCGTGCCCTGATCCGGATGGCGATCGCGGACATGCGGGTGGCGGCGGACAGCGACACGGCCGAGCTGCTCACCGGCGAGCTGGTGGCCAACGCCGTCGAGCACACCCCCGGGGACAGACCGATCGAGCTGGTCATCGAGGTACTGCCGAGCGGCCACCAGCACGTCGAGGTGCACGACAACGACCCGGCGCCGGTCCAGGGGCTGGGCGACGACGCGCCGCCGGAGGTGGATCTGCTGAACGAGGGCGGCCGGGGGCTGCTGCTGATCCGCACGCTCAGTGCGGCCTCCGGCTACCGGCCGACCGAGCAGGGCAAGGCCGTGTGGTTCCGGCTCCCGGGGGAGCCATCTGCTTGAGGTGGCGGTTTGTCACAGGGGCTGAGGCGTGATTGTCCACAAGGGCTGAGACGTGGGTTGTCCACAGGGGCTGAGGGGGGTGGG
>NZ_NHSG01000061.1:0-7177 GCF_020024005.1 Streptomyces purpurogeneiscleroticus | reverse complement strand
GCCGGCAGCGCGAGACCACCCCCGCCCCGCGCCGTCGTGGACGGCACCCGCACCATGACGCCCCGGACACGGAAGCCGACTTCCGCCGCCTGGCCACCCTGCCCGACGGCCCCGACCGCGAGGACCTCTCCCAGCGACTGGTCTGCGCGTGGATGCCGATGGCCGAGCGCCTCGCGCTGCGCTTCCGCAACCGCGGCGAGACGGTCGAGGACCTGCAGCAGATCGCGGCCCTGGGCCTGGTGAAGGCCGTCAACGGTTACGACCCGGACCACGGCACCGCCTTCGAGAGTTACGCCATTCCCACCATCACCGGCGAGATCAAGCGGCACTTCCGCGACAACCTGTGGGGAGTGCACGTCCCGCGCCGCGTACAGGAACTGCGTAACCGGGTACGCACCGCCCGGCAGGAGCTCACCCGCAGCGTGGACGACCACGGGCCCTCCCACCAGGAAATCGCCGAGCACACCGGGATGACCGAGGAAGAGGTCCGGCTCGGCAGCCAGGCTCTGGAGAGCTTCACCACGCTGTCTCTGGACGCCGAACTGACCGGCGCCGACGACGGTTACTCCCTCCAGGACACGCTCGGGGAGACCGAGTCCGGCTTCGACCTGGTCATCGACCGCCAGACGGTCAAGCCCGAACTGGAGGCCCTGCCGGAGCGCGACCGGCAGATCCTCTACATGCGGTTCTTCCGCGACATGACCCAGAGCCGCATAGCCGAACAGTTCGGCATGTCCCAGATGCACGTCTCCCGGCTCATCTCCCGCGCCTGCCGCCGCCTCGCCGCACGAGTCGGAGCCCCCGCCGAGCAGTGAGAGCAGGGCCCCGGCCCGGCCGTCCGGCCGTTGTCAGTGGTCGCCGCTAGCGTGTTTCCCATGCGCGCACCGACCGGCGGATGTTCCGTCGTTCCGGCGTCGGCCCGGACGGCCGGTGGCGGGCGCATTGGCGGTCTGCCGGCCGGACGCCCGCCATTCACTGCGGAGTTGCGAGGAGCCAGGGAAATGCGAATCGTACTGAGTGACTTCATGAGCCTGGACGGCGTCGTGCAGGCCCCCGGCGGGGAGAAGGAGGACACCGACGGCGGTTTCGCGCACGGCGGGTGGTCCATGCCGTACTTCGACCCGGAGGGCATGGGCGCTGCGATCGACGAGACCATGTCGGCCACGGAGGCGCTCCTGTTCGGGCGCCGCACTTGGCAGGGCATGGCCGCCGCCTGGCCCGAACGGGCGGGGGACCCCTTCGCCGACCGCATGAACGAGATCACGAAGTACGTCGTCTCGGGGACCCTGTCGCCGGCGGACCTGTCGTGGCACCACTCGAACCTGGTGCGGCCCGGTGACCTTCTCGACACCGTCGCCGGACTGCGCGCCGCGCAAGGCGGCGACGTGCAGGTCATGGGCAGCCCGAGCCTCGCCCGCACCCTGATCGAGCACGACCTGGTCGACGAGTACCGGCTGATGATCGAGCCGGTACTCCTCGGCGGCGGCAAGCGGCTCTTCCCGGAGGACGGGCAGGCCCGCCCGCTGGAACTGGTCTCCTCCACAACTGCCGCGACCGGCACCCAGATCTGCGTCTTCCGCCCTGCGGGCTCCCGCCCGGCAGCCGGGTCGTGAGTGAGGGAGATGTCTTCCGGTGCGGCCGGCCATCCGCTCAGCTGATGATGGCCCCCGCTCCATCCGGATGATTTTCCTTCCGGGAAACACGTCGAGATTGCTGCGCACCGGCCCGTAGGCCGCAGGCGCTGGCAGGATGCAGGATGGCTTCGCCGGATTTCCGCCGGTGCTCGGTGCTCGCCAGTGGCACTCGAGCATCGGCGGAATCGGCACCGGTACAACAGGGCAAAGCTGTTCCAGGAGCGCGGGAAGCGCACCGATGTGGCCGTACGTTTCTCGACGGTGATCGGCGGCCGGGACTCGTCCGAGACGGCCCGTGACCCGCGTGGATTCGCGGTGAAGTTCTACACCGAGGACGGCAACTGGGACCTCGTCGGCAACAGTCTCGGGGTGTTCTTCATCCGGGACGCCATCGGGTTCCCGGACGTCATCCACGCCCTCAAGCCCGATCCCGTATCGCACGAACAGAAGCCGGCCCGGATCTTCGACTTCATGCCAGGACCTGACGGACGAGGACCGCAAGCGGCTGGCGAACCTCGGCGACAATCCGCCGCGGGACGTCGCCGGCCTCACCAGGACGCACTGCGTCCCCGATGAGCGGCACACGGTCACGCGCTGAGCGGTACCCGCTCCTGAGAGGTGTCTACGCTGCGCAGCCGCCCGAGGTCACGACCGACGGCGAGGCTTACCGCGCTTGGCACCCTTCGTGCCACTGCCTCCCTTGGTGCCACTGCCTCCCTTGGCGCCACCGGCCCGCTTCGTGCCGCCGGCGCCCTGGGGGCGGCCGGAACCGCTCCGAGAGCTCTTGCCGGCCGGCTTACCGGCCGACTTGCCGGCCGCCGGCTTCCGCCGCGCGTCGGCAGGGGCCGCGGCCGAGGCGGAGGAGCGCCCGCGCGTGCTGTTGACCGTCCGCCCGCGGACGATCCCGATGAAGTCCTCCACCTGGTCGGTGGTCCGCTCCTCCGGCCACGACAGCGCCACGTCCGACACGGGGGCATCGGTGACCGGCCGGTACGTGAGGTCCCGGCGGTGATGGAGGCGGGCGAGCGACTGCGGGACGACGAGGACACCGATGCCCGCCGCGACCAGCTCAATGGCGTCCGCCGTCGTGGCGGGGCGCTCGAACGCGGGCTGCCCCGGCAGGCTCTCCCAGTCGAGGGTGTCGTCGAGGGGATGCAGTACGACCTCGTCGGCGAGATCCTCGACGGACACCTCGTCCGCCGCCGCGATCAGATGATCCTTCGGGATCACGACCACGGTGGTCTCGGTGTAGAGGGGGATCGCGCTGAAGTACGTACGGTCGACCGGCAGCCGTACGAAACCCGCGTCCGCGTCGCCGCTCCGCAGGAGGTCGCACGCCTCGGCTGCGGGCACCTGGAGCAGGGTCAGCGGGGTGTCCGGAAGCCGCTCGTTCCAGATCCGCACCCATTTGGCGGGTGTCACTCCTGGTACGTAAGCGAGCCGGAACGAAGGGGATGCATCCGAGCCTGTCACCTGGCCAGGTTACCGGGCGTGGTCAAAGGCAGTGCACACGATCGATACCCTTGACACATGACGTCGCACCAGACCACCCAGACGATGAAGCCTGCCACCGCGGCAAAGAAGCTGGGTGTGTACCTCCCCGCCACGCCCGCCGAGTTCCAGGAGGGTGTTGTTTCGCGCGCCGAGCTGAACGCGTTGCAGGCCGATCCGCCCGCGTGGCTGCAGGACCTGCGGCGCAACGGCCCGCACCCCCGGCCCGTGGTCGCGGCGAAGCTGGGCATCTCCATTTCGGGTCTCGCGCGAGGCGGCATCACCGAGGCGTTGACCACGGAGCAGATCGACGCGCTGAAGCAGGAGCTTCCGGAGTGGCTGCAGAAGGAGCGCGCCACGCAGGCGGAGGTGCGGAAGGAAGCGGCCCGCATCAAGGAGAAGAACGCGGAGCGGGCCGCTGCCGAGCCGAAGCCGGAGTCCCGCTGACCGAGCGCGGGGCCCTACGGCCTCGGTCATGCGGCCTCGGTCATGCGGCCTCGGTCATGCGGCCTCGGCCATACAGCCTCGGCCTCCGCGGCCATCCGGTTCATACCGTCTCGGCCTCCACTCGCCGTGTCACCGGCGCCGGAGTGCGCAGTACGGCTGCCGTGCAGGCGGCGATGGCGCACAGGGCGACGGGCAGGAAAAAGGTGAGGTTGAGCGGGGCGAGGTGGGTCAGCGGTCCGATGACCGCGGGGCCGGCGAGCATGCCGAGGTAGCCGAGGCCGGCGACGCGGGAGACGTTGACGCCGGCCGCGTCCTGGTCGGCGTGGCCGGCGGCGCTGAACAGCTGGGGGATACAGCCGGAGAGGCCGGCTCCGAAGAGGGCCCAGCCCGCCAGGGCGGCCGGGATCCAGGGCGAGAGCGCCGCGATCGTCATGCCGAGCGCGGCCAGCCCGGCTCCGTATCGCAGGACGGCCACCGCACCGAACCGTCCGGCCACGCGGTCGGCGAGCAGCCGGCCGATGGTCATGGTGGTGGAGAACGCACCGTAGGCGAGCGCGGCGGTGGCGGGCGGCGCGTCCAGTACGTCCCGCAGGTGCAGCACACTCCAGTCGTTGGCCACCCCTTCGCAGAGCATGAGCATCAGCGCGAGCGCGGCCAGGAGCCAGATGCGCCGGGGGGTCCGGTCGCGGCGCGCCGCTCCCGTGGGCTCGGAGGTCTCCTTCGCATCGGAGATTTCCGTCTCACCGAAGGTTGCCGGTGCGGACCGCAGCAGTCCGGCCGCGGCCGGTGCGGCGATGGCGAGTCCGAGTACGGCTACCGCGCCGAGGGTGGCGGCGGGGCTCCAGCCCCAGCTGAGCGTGCGGGCTCCGACCAGCGCCGCGAGTACCCCGCCGATGGAGAAGGTGGCGTGGAAGGCGGACATGACGGGGCGTCCGTAGCCTCGCTCGACCTGGACGGCGTGGGCGTTCATGCTCACATCCAGGCAGCCGTTGCCGAATCCGAGGAGTAGGAGCGCCGCGCCGAGCGCCCAGACGTTGCCGGCGAGGCCGGGCAGGACGACGGCGGCGCTGCACAGGGCCGCACTGAGCGGCACGACCCTGCGGGCACCGAGGCGGTCGGTGAGCGGGCCCGCGATCTGCATGCCGGCGAAGGCGCCGAGCCCGAGCAGAAGCAGGAGCCAGCCCAGTACCGCGTGACTGATTCCCGCGCGGTGTTCGACGGCGGGGATGTGGACGACCCACATGCCCAGGACGAAGCCGTTCAGCGCGAAGTAGGCGAAGGTGGCCACGCGGCCGTGCCGCAGAGTTCTCTCCATCCAACGAACATACCGAACAAAAACAATGTTCGTAAGGTTGATTTACGCACACGATTGCTGTTCTATCGAGACGTGGCAACAACAGCGAGTACAGACCGACTGAGGCTGATCACCGAGGCGGTACGCGAGGCAGGAAACATCGGCGTCGCGGAGCTGGCCGCCCTGACCGGCGCGTCGGAGATGACGGTGCGCCGCGACCTGGAGGCGCTGGCCGGCCAGGGGGTACTGGAGCGCTACCGGGGAGGAGCGCGCAGCCTGCTGCTGCGCGGCGAGGAGCCGCCGTTCGCACTGCGGGCGCAGGAGGGAACCACCGCCAAGCGGCGCATCGCCGCCGAGGTCGCCGGCCTGCTCGCGGACGGGGAGTCCGTGGTCCTGGACAGTGGTACGACGTGCCTGGAGGTGGCCCGTGCGGTGGCGGGCCGCCGGCTGACGGTGATGCCGCTGTCCCTGCACGCGGTGAACGCCCTGACCGGCGCGCCCCAACTGACCCTGCTCGTCCCGGGCGGCCGCCCGAGGCCGGGGGAGTTGGCGTTGACCGGCCCCCTGACGGAGGCGTCGGTCACGGCGTTGCGTTTCGATACGGCAGTGCTCGGCTGCTGCGGTCTGAACGCGGCGCACGGCCTGACCGCGTACGACTTGGACGACGCGGCGGTCAAGCGCGCGGCGATCGCCTCCTCCCGTCGCATCATCGCGGTGGCGGAGGGGGCGAAGCTGACCCGTACGGCGCTGGCTGTGGTTGCTCCGGCCGCATCGGTGCATGTCGTGGTCACGGACGCGGACGCGGCGGAGGAGGAGACCGATGCCCTGGCCGCGGCGGGGGTGAGCGTACGCAGAGCGTGAGCCGACCGGACAGGCCCTGGCGACGGGATGCAGCCGACGCCTTCCGCGGTCCACTGGCAGCTGCTCGTTGCCCTACGAGTCAAGGTCGGGGGCTTCGGGCGCCGTGATCCCGAGGTCGGCACGCATGACACGGCGCATTCGCCACAAGGGTTCCCACAGCCTGTCCATGCTCTCCCAGGCGGCTTCCAGGTTCTCTCCTGGCTGGGCGGTGCCGCCGTCGAGTCGCTTCAACAGGCCGTACAGAGCGCCGAGATGGCGATTCGTCGTGCTGGCCGTCTCCGCGACGGTGTCGGGCAGTACCATCTGTGCCTCGGCGTGACGCAGGCGGTGCTCCCGGCGCGCCTGGTCCAGTTCGGACCGCAACTCCTCGGTCATCTCGCCCTGTTCCAGGGCGTGGAGGACCTTCGTCATGACGTTGGCCATATCGCGGGTACCGGCGCTGAGCGTGGCGTAGCACGTGCGCCGCGCCTCGAGCTGGGCCTGGCGAGTGGCGTACTCACGCTCTTCCCGCTGGAGTTGTCTGGTGTGTTCCAGTTCGCGGGCTCTGGCGCGGTCGGCGCCGCGTTGTGTGATGACGGCGGCTGCGAGTGTGCCGCCGATGCCGAGAATCGCGATCAGTATCTGACTGATTGAGTTGTTCAAGCTGCCCCCCCGGCTCGATCGGTCCGCCGGGACTGTATCGGCTGCGGGCGGCAAGAAGTCGTAGCCCTTGCCGGCGTGGAGCTGGGGCGGGGGCGGCGTGGGGGAGCGTGGCGTGTCTCGGCTCACGTGGGGCGGACCGCTCGGCGGCGTGCCGCCCGGCCTTCGGGCCTGTGCTGCCTCCTCTTCAGTGGGTTCATGTCGCTGTGACCGGCGGCGGCTGCGCCGGGGTGTGTGAGCGTGCGAGGAATTCCACGAGTGCGTTGGCTGTCCGCTGGGGTTGGTCTTCGGGGAGGAAGTGGCCGGCATGGGGGATGGTGGTGTTTTCGGCGTGGGGGATGGCGGAGGTGAGTCGGTCGCCTGTGTTGGTGGGCAGCCAGGTGTCTTCGGCGCCCCACAGGACGAGGGTGGGGGCGGTGATCCGGTCCAGTCGGTCGACGGCCCGTCGGGTGTCCTCGCTGCTGACGGCGCAGACCTGGTCGATCCAGCGCTGCTGTCCCGCGGGGCCGGCCCAGGGAGCGCGGTAGGCGGCGATGATTTCCTCGGACATCGGCCGGTGGACGGCGGTGCGCAGGCGAGCGGTGATGAGGTCGTCGAAGATGTGGTGCGGCATGGTGCGGTACGCCTCGGCGTAGCGCTGCTGGTGTTCGGTGAAGGGGGTGTTCCAGGGGCCGAGGACGGCGGCGTCGAGGAGGGCGAGGCGGCCGGCCGGTACGCCGTGGACCAGATGGGCCCGCAGGACGATGCCGCCTCCGATGTCGTGTCCGGCCAGCGCCGGAGCGGTCAGGCCCCAGTGCTGGACGAGCTCGGC
>NZ_NHSG01000060.1:0-7279 GCF_020024005.1 Streptomyces purpurogeneiscleroticus | reverse complement strand
GTTCATCGCGGGGTCCTGCTTCTGGGGGTCCCGGGTGGCGGGACGGTCGATCGTTCCTGTGCCGATGGAGTTCATGCCGCGACCGGGTTCTTGCGCGGACGGCCACGCGGGCGCTTCCGGGGTACGACGACGCCCTGGACGAAGAGCTCGCCGCCCCAGACACCCCAGGGCTCACGGCGGTCCTTGGCACCGGCAAGGCATGCCTCGCGCACGGGGCAGGTCTGACACAGCGACTTGGCGTACTCGACGTCGGCCGGCGACTCGGCGAAGAAGACCTCCGGGTCATAGGTGCGGCACGGGACGGCGGCGCCGAGGCGGTCGATCTCGTCGTCGAGCTCGGTGAGGGGCAGCAAGGGGTTCTCCTGGAGGTCGGGCGGGGGAATCAGGTCGGTGGCGACGGACGGGGTGTGCGTCTGGAGTTGCACGGTGGTGTGTTCCTCGTCTGTTCGGCCCGGCTGGTGGCTGGGCTGTCGTATGGCGCCCTCCGCCGGCTGCGGAGGGACAAACAAAAGGGCCGCGGATCCCGGTGTGGGTTCCGCGGCCCTGGAAGGTGCCGACCTGATCTCGCCGATCAGGCTGGATCACTCCAGGGTTCGAGCCCGCGGAAGGCCCACATGCTGTTCTGCTGCGTGAGGTACTGAGTCGTGGCGTACTGAGTCCGGGATTCGGCACCATTGGCCGCCGCAAAGGCAAAGGCGTACGCGTTTGCCGCTGCTGCTACCTCAGGTGCCTTGGTCGGTCGCTCGCTGCGCTCGCGAATCGGAAGAACCGCGAGGGACACGGGACGCACTGCCGCGACGC
The DNA here is from genome assembly GCF_020024005.1 of Streptomyces purpurogeneiscleroticus. NCBI lineage: Bacteria > Bacillati > Actinomycetota > Actinomycetes > Kitasatosporales > Streptomycetaceae > Streptomyces > Streptomyces purpurogeneiscleroticus. The sequence goes on along the minus strand of NZ_NHSG01000060.1, from coordinate 6,478 downwards.
CGGACGGACGGACGGAACCGGACAGGCCGGCTCCGGACAGACCGGTGCCATGGAGCGAAGAGCCGAGCGGGCAGGGGGCGACGACCGAGAGATCGGTCATTTTCTGGTTCTCGATGAAGCTGATCACTGGTCTCGCCTCCTTTCGGCGTCTTCGGGGACCGATGCGAACCGGTCCGGGTCGTTCAGTACAGCACGAATCCAACGGTTCTCGGAAGGCCCGTTGTCTCCGTGCTTCCGAAGGCTATGGGGATGCGCTCCGCGCGCGCAAACTATTTTTCCGACGACTTTTGCGCGTCGCAGAAACCGTTCCCCGGAAGCCCTCATTCCGTAGCGTCCTCGTCGCCTCCGACCTGGTCCGTCGCGAGTTCTCCACCGGGGAGTTCCTCCCCCGCGCACAGGGCCAGGACGTCGGCGCCGAATCTGCCGAGCTTGCGCCTTACTACTCCAGGGATGCTCGCCAGCTCCTGCTCGGTTCCCGGAACGGCCTCGGCTATCGCCATGAGTGTCTTGTCGGTGAAGACGCAGAATGCCGGCTGGCCCAGCGCGGCGGCCTGCGCCTCGCGCCACTCCCGCAGCCGCTCGTACAGCCCCTCGTCGAGGTCGGAGGGGCAGTCCTCGCAGCGCATCAGCTTCATCTCGCCGCCGTCGGTGAGCACCCGGCCGCACACCCGGCAGCGGATCGGCCCGCGGCGCTTTCGGCGGACCGTGTCCCGCTCCTCGCCCGGACCGGCCGCTCCCCCGCCGCCGATGCCGCGCTCGATGCCGCCGCTCCCGCCGGGCGAGCGGTGTCCCGCGCCCCCGGAGCCCGGCCGCAGTCCTTTCAGGAACCGGCTGGGACTCCGGTGGGCCCGGCCGCCGGGAGACCGCGAGAGGGCCCACGAGAGGCTCAGGTGGCGCCGGGCACGTGTGATGCCGACGTACAGCAGGCGGCGCTCCTCCTCCAGTTGCTCGTCCGTCTTGGCGTACGTGATCGGCAGCATGCCGTCGGTGAGGCCGACCAGGAAGACCGCGTCCCACTCCAGGCCCTTGGCGGCGTGCAGCGAGGCGAGCGTCACACCGTCGACGGTCGGGGCGTGCTGGGCGTTCGCCCGCTCGTCGAGCTCGGCGACCAGGTCGGCGAGGGTGGCCCCGGAGCGGGCCCGCGCGAAGTCCTCGGCGAGCCGGACCAGCGCTGCCAGCGACTCCCAGCGGTCCCGCACGGCGCCGGAACCGGCCGGCGGCCGGTCGTCCCAGCCCATCTCGCTGAGCACGGCCCGGACCTCGGAGGGCAGGTCCATGGCGTCGTCCAGCAGGGCGTCGTTCCCGCCGAAGCGGGCCGCGGCGCGCAGCTTGTGCCCGGCCTCACGGACCTCCGGACGCTCGAAGAACCGCTCGGCCCCGCGGAGCTGGTACGGCACGCCCGCGTCTGCCAGCGCCTGTTCGTACACCTCGGACTGGGCGTTGATCCGGAACAGTACGGCTATCTCGCCCGCGGGCACGCCCGAGGCGATGAGGTCGCGGATCCGGCGCGCTGTGCCCTCCGCCTCGGCGGGCTCGTCGCCGTACTCGGTGTGCACCGGCTCCGGGCCCGCCTCGCGCTGGGAGATCAGCTCCAGGCGGTGCTCGGCGGCGCGGCCGCGGGCCTGGGCGAGGAGGCCGTTGGCGAGATGGACGATCTGGGGGCTGGAGCGGTAGTCGCGGACCAGCTTCACGACGGTCGCGCCGGGGTGGCGGGTGCGGAAGTTCAGCAGGTGATCGGGGGTGGCGCCGGTGAAGCTGTAGATCGTCTGGCTGGCGTCGCCGACCACGCAGAGGCTGTCGCGGTCGCCGAGCCACAGCTCCAGGAGGCGCTGCTGGAGGGGGCTGACGTCCTGGTACTCGTCGACGACGAAGTGCTGGTACTGGGCGCGGACCTGCTCCGCGATGTCCGGGCGCTCCTGGAGCACCCCGACCGTGAGCAGCAGCACGTCCTCGAAGTCGATGACGCCGCGGTCCCGCTTGAGGTCCTCGTACGTGCGGTAGATCTGGGCGATCTCGGCGGGGTCGCGGGGGGCCTCGCGGGTCGTCTTGGCCACGGCGGCGGGATAGTCGGCGGGCACGGTCTGGGTGACCTTGGACCACTCGATCTCGCTCGTGACGTCGCGCAGCTCCGTGCGGTCCAGCCGGATGCCGGAGCGGGCCCCGGCCTCGGCGACCAGCTGGACCTTGCGGTCCAGCAGCCGGGGGACCTCGCCGCCGACGGCCTTGGGCCAGAAGTACTGGAGCTGGCGGAGCGCGGCGGAGTGGAACGTACGGGCCTGGACGCCGCCGGCGCCGAGCTGGCGCAGCCGGCCGCGCATCTCGCCCGCCGCGCGGTTGGTGAACGTGACGGCCAGGACGGTGTTCGGCTGGAGGATGCCCGCGCGGACGCCGTAGGCGATGCGGTGGGTGATCGCGCGGGTCTTGCCCGTGCCCGCACCGGCCAGCACGCAGACGGGGCCGTGCAGCGCGGTGGCGACCTCGCGCTGCTCGGGGTCGAGCCCTTCCAGCACCGCGTCGGCGTCCGCCGGGGCGGCGGGGAAGTTCGTCGCCTGCGGTGCCTGCGGGAAGAGGGTGGGATCCGTTGCTGCTGTCACCCCGCCATGCTGCCAGGTCCACGGCGGCGGCCGGGAATGTTGTCCACAGCCGGGCCCTGCGGTCATACGAATACGCGCGTCCCGTAGACGGCCGGGAATGGTCGGGGGTGGTGGCGCGTTAAACCTTCCGGCTGCGGCAGTCGCCGCGGTCCCCAGCAGCACAGCTGACCACAGCGCATAGCTGACCAGCACGAAGGAGTACGGGACTCATGGCGGGCACTGTCACGATGTACAGCACCACGTGGTGCGGTTACTGCCGTCGGCTCAAGAGCCAGATGGACCGCGAGGGCATCGCGTACACCGAGGTCAACATCGAGCAGGACCCGGAGTCGGCGAAGTACGTCGAGGCCGTGAACGGCGGCAACCAGCTCGTGCCGACCGTCGTCGTGGTCCCCGCGAGCGGCGGCGAGCAGCACGCGATGGGCAACCCGCCGCTGGCGTGGATCAAGGAAAAGCTCGGCGCCTGAGACCCGCAGCCGCAATGCGTGAGGGCCGGAACCCCAAGGGGTTCCGGCCCTCACGCATGCCCGCTACGGCTTCGGCAGCGGCTTGCCGTACCAGAGCTCGATCAGGCGGGCCGCGATGGAGATGCCGTACGGCGGCAGTACCTCGCCCGACTCGAACGCCTCACGCAGGTCCTCACGCGAGAACCAGCGGGCCTCCTCGATCTCCTCGCCGTCCACCTGGATCTCGGGCGAGGTGGCGCGGGCCATGAAGCCGAGCATCAGGCTGGAGGGGAAGGGCCAGGGCTGGCTGGCGACGTACTCGACGTCCCCGACGACCACGCCGGCCTCTTCGAAGACCTCGCGCCGCACCGACTGCTCGATGGACTCGCCGGGCTCGACGAAACCGGCGAGCGTGGAGAACCGGCCTTCGGGCCAGTGCACCTGGCGGCCGAGCAGCGCGCGGTCCTCCTCGTCGGTGACGAGCATGATCACGGCCGGGTCGGTACGCGGGTAGTGCTCGGCTCCGCAGGCCGGGCAGCGGCGGATGTGGCCGGCGGCCGCGATGACCGTGCGCTCGCCGCAGCGTGAGCAGAAGCGGTGCAGCCGCTGCCAGTTCTCCAGGGCGACGGCGTGCACAAGAAGGCCGGCGTCGCGTTCGGACAGCAGCAGGCCCGCTTCCCGCAGCCCCGCGGGGCGTGCGGACTGGTCCATGCGCCCCGGCAGCGAGTCCTTCTGCAGCGCGAAGTACCGGACGCCGTCCTCGTCCTGGCCGAGGTAGTAACGGTGGGTCTCGGTCATCGGCGCCTCGAAGGAGGGCGTCATGACCAGTTCCGTGCGGCCGTCCGGGGTGTCGTCCACCAGCGCCTGACCGCCGGAGACCACGAAGACGCGCGTCGTCGGGTGGCTCCACGCCGCGGCGAGCCATGCCTCGTCGAGTCGGTGATGCGCGCTGCGGTCGATGCCGCTGTCGGCGCTGAAGGTGATGGGCCGGTCTGCGTGGTGATCGATCCGGGTGGTCACTGGTGTTTCCAACTCCCCCTATGCGAGAGGTGCGGGCTGCGTACGGATGTGCGGCGGCGGCACTATGAAGGGCCGCGGTGGGCGGGTCACGCCGGCCGCCAGTTCTCCGCCAGGTCGCCCCACAGGTACGCCGTGGTCTCGACGCCCTTCATGAGCAGGTCCAGCTCGACCTTCTCGTTGGGAGCGTGCCAGCCGTCGGACGGGACGGAGATGCCGAGGAAGAGCACGGGGGCGCCGAGCGCGTCCTGGAGGTCGGCGGCGGGTCCGGAGCCGCCCTCCCGGGTGAAGCGGACCTGCTGCCCGAAGGCCCGGCCCATCGCGCGGACGACCGACTGCAGGGCAGGGTGGTCCAGTGGGGTCAGACAGGGCCGGGTGGCGCCCCAGAAGGTGATGTCGTGCCGGATGCCGGCGGGCAGCCGCTCGGCGACCCAGGTGCGCACGGCCTTCTGGACGGCGTCCGCGTCCTGGCCCGCGACCAGCCGGAACGACAGCTTCAGCTGGGCGGCGGACGGGACGATGGTCTTGCCGCCGGGGCCCTGGTAGCCGCCGCCGATGCCGTTGACCTCGGCGGTGGGGCGGGCCCAGATGCGCTCCAGTACCGAGTAGCCCGCCTCGCCGAGGGCGGCGTGCGAATGCGCCGTGCGCACCCACTGCTCCTCATCGAAGGGCAGCTCGGCGAAGAGCTCCCGCTCGCGCTCCGTGAGCTCGATCACACCGTCGTAGAAGCCGGGGATCGCGACCCTGCGGTCCTCGTCGTGCAGCGCTGCGGCCAGCCGGGCCGCCTCGGTGGCCGGGTTCGGCACGGCGCCGCCGAAGGAGCCGGAGTGGATGTCCTGGTCGGGGCCGTACAGGTCGATCTGGCAGTCGGTGAGGCCGCGCATGCCCGTGCAGACCGTCGGGGTGTCCTTCGCCCACATGCCGGTGTCGGAGACGATCACCGCGTCGCAGGCGAGGCGGTGCGCGTGCTTCGTGATCAGCGCGGGGAAGTTCGGGGAGCCGGACTCCTCCTCGCCCTCGATGAGCAGCTTGAGGTTGACGGCGGGAGCGGTGCGGCCGGTCGCTTCGAGGTGCGCGCGCACCCCGAGGGTGTGGAAGAACACCTGGCCCTTGTCGTCGGCGGCGCCGCGCGCGTACAGCTTGCCGTCGGCGGTGTGCGGCTCGAAGGGCTCCGTGTGCCAGCCGTCCTCGAGGGCGGCTGGCTGCACATCATGGTGGCCGTAGACCAGCACGGTCGGGGCCTCCGGGTCGCCGGAGGGCCACTCGGCGAACACCGCGGGCAGGCCCTCGGTCTCCCAGACCTCGGCGGTCGGAAAGCCGGTCTCGGTGAGCTTCGCGGCGAGCCATTCAGCGCTGCGGCGTACATCGGGGGCGTGGCCGGGGTCGGCCGATACGGAGGGGATGCGCAGCCAGGCGCCGAGGTCGTCGAGGAAGGCGTCACGTCGGCTGCTGATGTACGTGCGGACAGCGCTGTCCGGGGTGCTGCTCATACCCCTGAGCCTATCGGCCCGTGCGGGTCGTACGGTCGCCGGTCTCACCGCCGTGACCAGCCGGGTACGCCCGGTCGCCGTCGTACGCCTCCGCCGCGCCGCCCGGGGCCTCGCCGAGCAGGATGCGCTCCAGCTCGCGTCGGCCGGGGAGCCGGGCCGGGCGGACGACCTCGCCGCTGCGTACGTACACGAAGGCGGCGCGCACGGCGGACAGCGGGACGCCGCGCTGCTCGGCCCACCCAAGGCGGTACAGGGCCAGCTGGAGCGGGTCGGCGTCCTGGCCGCGGCCGGTCTTCCAGTCGACGATCTCGTAGGTGGGGCCCGTGTAGCCGTCCGCCTTCGGATCGGGGTCCTGGCGGTACACCGCGTCGATGCGGCCGCGGATGAGCCGGCCCGCGAGGGTGAGCTGGACGGGCGCCTCCACCCGGTACGGCGTGCGCTGCGCATACGGGGTGCGCGCGAACGCCTCCTTCAGTACGGCGAGGTCCCGCTCGTCGGCGATGCCATCCTCGTACGGCTCGTCGTCGGCCGCGCCGGGCAGCTCATCGGGGCCGAGCATGGGCAGCGTCAGCTCCTCGAAGCGGGACTCGACCCAGGCGTGGAAGCGGGTGCCGCGGCGCGCGGCGGGCTGCGGGGGGCGCGGCATCGGGCGGGCCAGCTCCCGCGCGAAGCCGTCCGGGTCGGCGGCCAGCCGCATCATCTGCGAGGCGCTGAGCGAGGCCGGCAGCGGCACGTCCTGGACGCGCGCCCTGGACCTGCGCAGCTCCCCCGCCAGGGCGTCGAGGTCCCGGTCCCAGGAGGCGATCGCCCGCCGCTCCTCGGGGGTGAGCGTGACCGCGGCGTCGGCCGCGTCGCCGTCCCGGGCCGCGGGGACGGTGGGGACGGCGCCACCGGAGTACTCGGGAGAGCCCGGGTGCGCGGGATCGGGGGC
>NZ_NHSG01000059.1:0-7166 GCF_020024005.1 Streptomyces purpurogeneiscleroticus | reverse complement strand
GAACAGCGCCTTGTCCGTACGTGAACTGGTCGTCCTCGGTACCGCCAGCCAGGTGCCCACCCGGCACCGCAACCACAACGGCTACCTGCTGCGCTGGGACGGTGAGGGGCTGCTCTTCGACCCCGGTGAGGGAACGCAGCGGCAGATACTGCGCGCCGGGGTGGCCGCGCACGACATCAACCGGCTGTGTGTCACACACTTCCACGGCGATCACAGCCTGGGCCTGGCCGGGGTGATCCAGCGGATCAACCTCGACCGGGTGCCGCATCCCGTCACCGCCCACTACCCCGCGAGCGGGGCGCACTTCTTCGAGCGGCTGCGCTATTCGACGGCGTACCGGGAGACCGTGCGGCTGGGCCAGGAGCCGGTCACCGGCGACGGCGGCACTCTCGCCACGACGCCCGCGTACACGCTCACCGCGCGCCGGCTCTCGCACCCCGTCGAGTCCTACGGCTACCGCCTCCAGGAGCCGGACGGGCGGCGGATGCTGCCCGAGCGGCTGGCTGAACACGGCATTTCCGGCCCCGAGGTGGGCCGGCTGAGCCGGGAGGGTGCGATCACGCGGCCGGACGGCCGGACGGTCACCCTGGAGGAGGTCAGCGAAGTACGGCCGGGCCAGTCGTTCGCGTTCGTGATGGACACCCGGCTGTGCGCCGGCGCGCACGAGCTCGCGGCGGGCTGCGACATGCTCGTCATCGAGTCCACGTTCCTCGACGGCGACCGGCAGCTGGCCGCCGAGCACGGCCACCTGACGGCGGGCCAGGCGGCCATGGTCGCGCGCAATGCCGGTGTCCGGCATCTGGTGCTCACGCACTTCTCGCAGCGGTACAGCGACCCGTCGGAGTTCGAGCGGGAGGCCCGGGAATCGGGCTACGACGGCGAACTGACGGTGGCGCGTGACCTGTTGCGGGTACCGCTGCCGAAGCGGCGCTGAGCACCTTCGGGATGCCCGTTACGGCAGGTAGTACATCGGGTTCGGCAGCTTGAAGGTGCGGTCCGCGTAGCCGCCCCGCAGGTCGGAGTGCTGGTCGCCGAAGTTGGCGACGATGTTGTACCCCTGGGACTCGATGTGCTTGCGGGTGCCCGACTTGTACTCGACGGTCGAGCAGCCGGCGCCGCAAGGCAGGTACGACGGCGGGTTTTCCTTGTTCTTGAGGTAGACGTGCCCGCGGTCGAGCGGGACGTCGTAGCCGACGTTCTTCAGGTTGCGGACGCTCCAGTCGCGCTGGGCTTCCTTCCGGCCGGTCACGAAGAAGACCTCGTAGCCCTTCGCGCGGGCGTGGTTCACCAGCGCGTCCATCCCGAAGACCGGCTCCATGTCGTGGCTCTTCAGGTAGGCGTCCTGGGCCTTCTCGTCGAAGGCGAAGCCGATCTGCAGCTCGAAGTTGTAGGTGAGCAGGGTGGTGTCGTCCATGTCGAGGACGATGGCGGGCTTGCGGGAGCCGTCGTGGTGCCGCACGGCGCTGTCCAGGTACCGCTGCGCCTTCGCCTCGATGCCGTGCACCTGGCGGGCGTAGTTGCTCTTCGGCGAGGCGTAGTGCTCGCCGTCGGCGGTGACGGTGTCGCCGTAGTACGCCTTGATCTTGTCCTGGACCTGGGTGAGGTTCGGTATCTCCTTGTCCGAGCGCGGGACGGAGTGTTCGGCGGTGGCCTGGCCGACACCGAACGCGGTGGTGGCGGCGACGGCGGCCGCGGCGGCGACGGCGCCCAGGCGCGCACGGAAACGCATGTGGTTCTCCTGCGGAGTAGGGACGGAAAAGAGGGACCCCGGTAGATCTAGCAGGCGTTGCTTCTGCGTATCTACGCGCGGAGATTAAATCGTTGGCAAAGCATTTCCGGGCACGTGGAGTGACGGTGAGCGTCCGTACGGAGTCACTCCCGGTACCCGTACGGGCTGTCTGCGCTCTTGACGGCCGATATGCCTGTCTCTAGCCTCCATTCTCATTCGTGGACGCCATCTACATATGGAGACATGCCCATGACGGTCATCGAACGGCTGCGCGCGGGCATGGCGCGCGGCGTGCTGTCCTTCCCCCTCACCTCCTTCGCCGACGACGGCGCGCTGGACCTGCCCGCGTACCGCGACTACCTCGCGAGCCGGATCGCCGCCGGGCCCGGCGCGCTCTTCCCGGCCTGCGGCACGGGCGAGTTCTTCTCGCTGGACGAGGACGAGTACGGCCGGGTGATCGGGGCCGCCGTCGAGGCGGCCGACGGGCGGCTGCCGGTCGTCGCCGGCGTGGGCTACGGCTGGGCGCAGGCCGCGCGGTTCGCCCGGATCGCCGAGGACGCCGGGGCCGACGCGGCCCTGCTGATGCCGCACTACCTCGTCAGGGCCCCGCAGGACGGCCTGGTCGCCCAGGTGCGCGAGGTCGCGGCCCGCACCCGCCTGCCGCTGATCGCCTACCAGCGCGACCACGTCACCTTCACCGCCGACAGCGTCCGCCGGATCGCGGCGATCCCCGGCGTCATCGGCCTCAAGGACGGCCACAGCGACCTGGACCGGCTGCAGCGCGGCAAGCTCGCCGCGCCCGACGGCTTCCTGTTCTTCAACGGCGCCGCCACCGCCGAACTGCAGGCCCGCGCCTACGCGAGCCTGGGCATCACCGCGTACTCCTCCGCCGTGCACGCCTTCGCGCCCGAGATCGCCGGCGCCTTCTTCACGGCGCTCGGCGCGCACGACGACACCACCGTCGACAAGCTGCTGACCGGCTTCTACGTCCCCTTCGTGGAGCTGCGCGACCGGGTGCCCGGATACGCGGTGTCGCTGGTCAAGGCGGCGGCCCGGCTGCGCGGGCTGCCCGTCGGCCCCGTCCGCGCCCCGCTCACCGACCCGTCCCCCGCCGACCTCACCGACCTCGCGGCCCTCCTGGAGCGCGGTCTCGACCTGGTAGGAGCCACCCGATGACCCGCACGGCACTCACGATCGCCGAAGTCCGGCTCACCCCGATCCTGGTCGCCGACCCGCCGCTGCTGAACACCCAGGGAGTGCACCAGCCCTACACCCCCCGGCTGATCGTCGAGGTGGTCACCGAGGGCGGCGCGACCGGCCTCGGCGAGACCTACGGCGACACCAAGTACCTCGACCTCGCCCGGCCGTTGGCCGGTGCGCTCATCGGCCGCTCGGTCACGGACCTGAACGCGCTTCCCCTGGTGGCCGCCGAGGTCTGCGGCGACTCGCCGGACGCCACCGCCGCGGGCGCGGTCGACGTCGGCGGGCTGCGCGGCGTCCAGACCGCCGACAAGCTGCGCCTCTCCGTCCTCTCCGGCTTCGAGGTCGCCTGCCTGGACGCCTGGGGCCGGGCCGCCGGACTCCCCGTGCACGCCCTGCTCGGCGGCAAGGTCCGCGACCGGGTGGACTACAGCGGGTACCTCTTCTACCGCTGGGCCGAGCACCCGGGCGGCCGCGGCGAGCCCGACGACTGGGCGGCGGCCACCGACCCGGCGGGCGTGGTCGCGCAGGCCCGCCGCCTCGCCGACACCTACGGCTTCCGCTCGTTCAAGCTCAAGGGCGGCGTCCACGAGCCGGCCGCGGAGATCGCCGCGGTCCGCGCGCTGGCCAAGGAGTTCCCCGGACAGCCGCTCCGCCTGGACCCCAACGGCGCCTGGTCGGTGGAGACCTCGCTGCAGGTCGCCGACGAACTCAAGGACGTACTGGAGTACCTGGAGGACCCGGCGAGCGGCACGGACCGGATGGCCCGGGTGGCGGCCCGTACGGAGATTCCGCTCGCCACCAACATGTGCGTGACGACCTTCGACGAGATCGCCGAGGCGTTCACCCGCGGCGCCGTCCAGGTCGTCCTCTCCGACCACCACTACTGGGGCGGCCTGCGCAACACCCGCGAACTGGCCGCGATCTGCCGCACGTTCGGCGTCGGCGTCTCCATGCACTCCAACACCCACCTCGGCATCAGCCTCGCCGCGATGACGCAGGTCGCGGCCACCGTCCCGGACCTGAGGTACGCCTGCGACACGCACTACCCCTGGCAGACCGAGGACGTCCTCACCGAGCGGCTCACCTTCGACGGCGGCGCCGTCGCGGTCACCGACACCCCGGGCCTCGGCGTCGAGCTCGACCGCGACCGCCTCGCCGCGCTGCACCGGCGCTGGCTGGACGACGACGGCAGCCAGCGCGACCGGGACGACGCGGCGGCGATGCGGATCGCCGATCCGGAGTGGACGACGCCGGCCGTGCCGCGCTGGTGATCCCCGACCGCAGCGGCAAGCACCGCCCGGCGCCGGTGTCGCCCTCTGGGCGGGAATGCGGGGAACGCGTACGGTATGGGTCCGTCCCGTGCGTGATCATCGAGAGGGGCTGCCGTCATGGCACAGCAAGTACGCGGAGTCATCGCACCCGGCAAGGGCCGGCCGGTGCGCGTCGAGACGATCGTCGTGCCGGACCCGGGCCCCGGTGAGGCCGTGGTCCAGGTCCAGGCGTGCGGGGTGTGCCATACGGACCTGCATTACAAGCAGGGCGGGATCAACGATGATTTTCCGTTCCTGCTGGGGCACGAGGCCGCTGGTGTTGTGGAATCGGTGGGCGACGGTGTTACGGATGTCGAGCCCGGCGATTTCGTCATTCTGAATTGGCGTGCGGTGTGTGGGCAGTGTCGGGCGTGTCTGCGGGGGCGTCCGCAGTACTGCTTCGATACGCACAACGCCAAGCAGAAGATGACGCTGACGGATGGCACCGAGCTGTCGCCCGCCCTCGGCATTGGCGCGTTCGCGGAGAAGACGCTGGTGGCGGCGGGGCAGTGCACCAAGGTCGACCCGGGCGTCTCGCCTGCGGTGGCGGGGCTGCTGGGCTGCGGTGTGATGGCGGGTATCGGTGCGGCGATCAATACCGGCAATGTCGGGCGGGGTGACTCGGTTGCGGTGATCGGCTGTGGTGGTGTCGGTGACGCGGCGATCGCGGGGGCCCGGCTCGCCGGTGCCGCGAAAATCATCGCGGTGGACATCGACGACCGGAAACTCGAAAAGGCATTGTCCATCGGCGCCACGCACTCGGTGAATTCCAAGGCCGCCGATCCGGTCGAGGCGATCCGCGAGCTGACCGGTGGGTTCGGCGCGGATGTCGTCATCGAGGCGGTGGGCCGTCCGGAGACGTACAAGCAGGCGTTCTACGCCCGTGACCTGGCCGGGACAGTGGTCCTGGTGGGCGTGCCGACGCCGGAGATGACGCTGGAGCTGCCGCTGCTGGATGTCTTCGGGCGGGGCGGGGCGCTCAAGTCGTCCTGGTACGGGGACTGTCTGCCGTCCCGTGACTTCCCGATGCTGGTCGATCTGCATCAGCAGGGGCGGCTGGATCTGGGGGCGTTCGTGACGGAGACGATCGGGCTCGGGGACGTGGAGAAGGCGTTCGCGCGGATGCATGAGGGCAATGTGCTGCGTTCGGTGGTGGTGCTGTGATGGCGGCACGCATCGAGCACCTGGTCACCTCCGGGACGTTCTCCCTCGACGGCGGGACGTGGGAGGTGGACAACAACGTGTGGATCGTCGGCGACGACGAGGAAGCGGTGGTCATCGACGCCGCGCACGACGCCGATGCCATCCTCGCGGCGCTCGGCGAGCGACGGCTGCGTGCCGTGCTCTGTACGCACGCGCACGACGACCACATCGACGCGGCGCCCGCGCTGGCGTCCCGTACCGGCGCCATGATCCATCTCCACCCCGACGACCTGCCGCTGTGGAAGCTGACCTACCCGGGGAGCCCTCCGGACCGGGAGCTGACGGACGGGCAGGTGCTGACCATTGCCGGTACGGATCTGACCGTGCTGCACACGCCGGGGCACGCGCCCGGCGCGGTCTGCTTCCACGCGCCCGACCTCGGGGTCGTCTTCAGCGGGGACACCCTCTTCAAGGGCGGGCCCGGCGCGACCGGGCGGTCGTTCTCGGACTTCCCGACCATCGTCGAGTCGATCCGGAAGCGGCTGCTGAACCTGCCGCCGCAGACGAAGGTACTCACCGGGCACGGCGACCCGACGACCATCGGGGACGAGGCGCCGCACTTGGAGGAATGGATCGCGCGCGGCCACTGAGCCGGGTGAGTCGGGCCGTACCGGCGTCACTTGCTACCGGTTTTCGAACCTTTGCGCCGCTATCCCATGCGTACCAGGAGGGGCTCCGGTTACCGTGCTCGTTATGGCAACCAGCACCGCACCGACCGCACCTGGCTACGCACTGCTGATTGCCGCTGATCCGCCGGTCCGCCGGCCGCTGCCGGCGACCGCCGCGCTGCCGCAGCTGGCGGCCGTCCCGCCGGCGCGGCTCGTGGGCGCTCCGTACGCCAGCGCCGTGCAGCTGGCGAACCCGGACGACCCGAATACGGTGCTGACCCACATCCGTACCGCGGCCGCCGTCGACGGGCCGCTGCTGATCTACGTCGCGGGGCACCTCCAGGTCGACGCGCGGCAGGGCAAGCCGCACTTGGCGCTGGCCCGGACCGTGCCCCGCACGGTCCGGTACACCGCGCTGCCGTGGCACTGGCTCGCCGCGGAGTTGCAGCACCGGCCGCCGGGCAGCACGACGGTGCTGGCCGATCTGGCTGCGGCGCCGGAGATCTGGCACGACCTGGGCAGCGGGAAGCTGTCGCTGGGCGGACCGTTCCTGCTGTACGGCACGGTCCAGCGGAGCGACAAGCGGCAACGGCTCGCGCCGGCGTACACGCACGCCCTGACACGGGTGTTGCGGGCGGTGGCGGAGACCGGGACGGCGGCGGTACGGCCCAGCACGGAGGAGTTGCACGACGGGGCGCTGCGTGAGGCGGGGCTGGACGGTGGAGTGACGCTGTGGCTGGCGCCGGAGCGCACGGGGGCGTGGGGGCAGGCGCCGGTGTCGAGTCCGGGGCCGATTCCGGCTGTTGGGCCGGTCGCTGGGGCGGCTGCTGGACCGGCTCCTGGGGCGGTTCCTGGGTCGGCTCCTGGGGCTGTGGCGGTACCGGCTCCCGCGCATACGCCCGCGCCCGCGGCAGTGTCCGCTCCGGAGCCTGCACCGGCTCCTGCTCGGGCGTCTGGGCCGGATTCGGGGCCTGCTTCGGGGTCTCCTTCGGCGCCCGCGCCTTCGCCGGGCCTCGCGCCCGGTTCGGCGCCCGCGCCCGACCAGGCGCCCGCGCCCGCGCCCGATCCGGCTCCCGCGCCCGATCCGCGGCTCGCGCCCGCTCCCGCCCCGGG
>NZ_NHSG01000058.1:0-7273 GCF_020024005.1 Streptomyces purpurogeneiscleroticus | reverse complement strand
CTCACTCCTCACCCCCCAGCCCGCGCCGCCTCCGTCAGTTCGCCGTCGATGACCGTCACCGCGCTGCCGGTCAGCAGCGTGCGGTCGCCGCGCAGCGCAGTGCGCACGAATCCGGCACGGGCGGAGCCCTGCAGGCCGGTCAGTTCGTCGCGGCCCAGTCGCTCCGACCAGAAGGGCGCGAGCGCGGTGTGCGCGCTCCCCGTCACGGGGTCCTCGTCGATGCCGACGCCCGGGAAAAAGCACCGGGTGGCGAAGTCGTAGCCGCCGTCCGGGTCCTCGGCGCGCGCCGTCGCGATCACCCCACGACTGCTGAAGCGGGTCAGCGCCGCGAGATCGGGAGACATTTCGCGTACGGTCCGCTCGTCCGCCACCTCCACGAGCAGGTCCCCGACCTGTGACCCGGTCTCGTACGTGGCGAGGGGCTCGGTGCCGAGCGCGGCGGTCAGCCCCGGTGGTACAGGTACCGCGGTGAGCGGCGCGGTCGGGAAGTCCATGGTGACCGAACCGTCGGCCGATGCCGTGGTGATCAGTACGCCGCTGCGGGTCGCGAAGCGGACCGTTCCGGTGGCCGTCCCGGTGGAGTGCAGTACGTGCGCGGTGGCGAGCGTGGCGTGGCCGCACATGTCGACCTCGGTGGCGGGGGTGAGCCAGCGGAGCGCCCAGTCGGCCTCGTCGCTGTCCGGCAGCGGCAGCGCGAACGCGGTCTCGGAGAGATTGACCTGGGCCGCGACCTGCTGCAGCCAGTGCTGGTCGGGGAAGGAGGGACCGTCCAGCAGTACGACTCCGGCCGGGTTGCCGGCGAAGGGGCGGTCGGTGAAGGCGTTGACGATTCGGATTCGCATGGCGCGAGCCTAAGCACCGGAGATCGCGACCGACGAGGTCCAATGCAGAGAAATTGGCCTGCCTCGGAACGCCTAGTGGCCTGTCCGTCTCAAGCCAGTTTCTGGCACGCGCACCCGACATGCCTCGTACTCCCGGGGATTCCGGTCCCTCGCCAGCGGCACGCCGACCGAAACTCGCCAGCGAAACCTTGCCGACCGAACGTTCCCGATATATCGTTGAAGCATCGTGACCGATCAATGATGGGAGTGACGAGAAATGCGTCCACATGGACACGAACACTGGGGAGCCGGGCGCCATGGTGGTGGCCGGGGTGAGTACGAGGGGCGGCGTGCCGCCTTCGGGCCGTTCGGGCCGCCCTTCGGTGGGCCTCCGTTCGGCGGTGGCCGGGGCCGGGGAGGCCCGCGCGGCCGGGCGCGGCGTGGTGACGTGCGCGCCTCGATCCTGGCGCTTCTCAAGGACCGGCCGATGCACGGTTACGAGATGATCCAGGAGATCGCCGAGCGCAGCGGTGGTACGTGGAAGCCGAGCCCCGGCTCCGTGTACCCCACCCTTCAGCTGCTGGAGGACGAGGGCCTGATCGCCAGCCGGAGCGAGGGCGGCAAGAAGCTGTTCGAGCTCACCGACGAGGGACGTACGACTGCGGAGAGCGGCTCGGACGCCCCCTGGGAAGAAGCCGGCCGCGGCGTGGACTGGGAGGCGATGAACGAGGTCCGCAAGGCGGGCGGCGGCCTGGTCGAAGCGTTTCGGCAGGTGTGGGCGACAGGAACGCCCGAGCAGCGCGAGAAGGCGATCACGGTCGTCAATCGCGCGCGCAAGGAGCTGTACCTGATCCTCGCCGAGGATGAGTGAGCAAGGCCCGCGAGTGACCGAGCGCGGAGCTCGAGGATCGGGTGAGGCCGTGGCCGGCGCACAGACCGGCCACGGCTTTCGCGATCAGGCGACCAGTCGCGCGAGTCTGCCGAGCGACTCCTCGAGTGCGGACGTCGCCGAGTCCCTGAGCTTGCCCGCCATCAGCGACACTGCCGCGCCGGTGAACGAACCGTCGATCCGTACGGTCGTGGCCCCGGCCATCGCCTCACTCTCCGGTACGAGCGCGTACCGCATCCCGAGGTTCACGCCCATCGGGCCCTCGCCCTGGAGGTCGAGCAGGCGAGCGGGCTCCACGGCCCGTACCGTCCAGGTCACCTCGGCCGGAAAGCCCATGAGCTTCATGTTCTCCGTATAAGTGGCCCCTGGTTCCAGCGTCGCCGGGCCCCCTTCGGGGAAGCTGGTGTGGGTGGCATTCCACTGCTCATAGCGGTCGAAATCAGTCAGGCGGTCCCATATCTTCTCCGCCGGTGCTTCTATGCGGGCCTGGGCGGTGACATCGGCCATGCGGGCACCCCTTGGTGGCGGCCCAGGGGCCGTCCGGTCGGTGGCTGGTCCTGCGGGTCCTGAGTGGTGCCGCGGAAGGTAGCTGCCGGAGGTGCAAGGTTCAATACTGACGAGCCGTCAGGTTGTTGGGGGAGGCGTACCGCCGTCAGGTACTTCAGGGGGGCGTACTGATGTGGCGCGGGGCGCGCGTCCGTGCCCCTGCCGCACCCTCGATCGCCGCTTCCGCGCCGGGCATATCCTCCGTAGGGATGAGATTTCGCTCCCGCGTGCCCAACCATGGTCGGATGCGCAAATGCTCCCTCCCGGGGATGTTCCGGTAGCAAGAGGCTGGTGGGGTGAGTACTGTGCAAAACCGTACTGTGTACAACAGCGGAGCGAGTCCGTCGTCGGAGGACCTCGACGCTTGCTTGACCGACGAGCTCGCGTCGGTGCTGTCGTCTGCCCGCAGGAGGGCCACCCGCGACGGGGACCGGCAGGTGGACACCGCCCACCTCCTGCACGGCCTCCTCGAAACCGACCCCGCCGTACGCGAGATGGTCGACCCCGAAGGCGGCAGGACCGCGCGCCTCCTCGGGTATCTCGTCCAGCGCAGCATCGGTTACGGACTGCAGTGGCACGGCACGGTGGAGGACTCCGGGGCGGTGCCGGTGGTGACCGAGGGCGGCGTCCCGGGCTGGTCGCCGGCTGCTGCGGCTGCCATGGACGGCGCCCGGGACCGCGCGCACGCCCGCTATGCCGTACGTGCCGAATGCCTGGATCTGCTGGCCGCGCTCGTGGACGACGCGGAATGCCGTGCCGTCGAGGTACTGCGCCGGGCTTCGATCGACACGGTGCAGCTCGCGGTGCGCCTGGACCGGCAGACGCAGGAAGCGATGATGGAGGACGAGCGGTAACACTTCAGCGCCGCGCCGCACCTCACCCGTAGCGCACCGCATCGCATCCTTATCGCACTGCGCCCTTACCGCACCGCGCCGCACTCTGATTCCCGTACGAGGCTCAGCGCCCCGCTCTCCTGTCTCACGACAGGGGTATTGGTGGTGACGCTGCTGACCTCCCCTGCCATCATGGCCGGATGCACGCGACTGTGGAGACGGAATCGAGTCAGAGGGGCAGGGGGAGAGGCTTGGGCCTCGGTCTGGCCCTGCTGTCGGCGTTGGCCTTCGGCGGATCGGGCGTGGCTGCCAAACCGCTGATCGCAGCCGGTCTGGAACCCTTGCACGTCACCTGGTTGCGGAGCGCAGGCGCCGCGCTCGTCATGCTGCCCCTCGCCTGGCGCCACCGCGCCCTGTTGCGCCGACGCCCCGCGCTGCTGGCGGGATTCGGGCTGCTCGCCGTCGCGGGCGTCCAGGCGTTCTACTTCGCCGCGCTCTCCCGGATTCCGGTCGGCGTCGCGCTGCTCATCGAATACCTGGCACCCGCCCTGGTCCTGGGCTGGGTGCGCTTCGTGCAGCGGCGGCCCGTCAGCCGCGCCGCCGCGGCCGGTGCCGTCCTCGCCGTCGGGGGGCTCGCCTGTGTCGTGGAGGTATGGGCCGGCCTGAGCTTCGACGTGTTCGGGCTGGCACTCGCGCTGGGCGCCGCCTGCTGCCAGGTGGGGTACTTCGTCCTCTCCGATCACGGTGGCGACGGCGACGGCGACGACGCCACGCACCCGCTCGGCGTGATCGCGTACGGCCTGCTCTTCGGCGCACTCGTACTGACCGTGGTCGCGCGCCCCTGGACCATGGACTGGTCGGTGCTCGTCGGCACCGCGGACATGGACGGCACGGGCGTCCCCGCAGTGCTGCTCCTCGCGTGGCTCGTGCTGATGGCGACGGTGCTCGCCTACCTCACCGGCGTGATCTCGATCCGCCGGCTCTCGCCGCAGGTCGCAGGCGTCGTCGCCTGCCTGGAGGCGGTGATCGCCACCGTACTGGCGTGGGTGCTGCTCGGCGAGCACCTGTCCGCACCGCAGATCATCGGTGGCGTGGTGGTACTGATCGGCGCGTTCATCGCGCAGTCCACCACGCCCAAGCCACCCCGGGACGTGGCGTCGCAGCACGATGGCGAGGCGCATCCGGAAGCCGTGTTGCCGGCCGGTGCGGCGGGCACGCCCGGCCCGTAGGGCCTGTGCCGAGTTTTTGGCACAGGCTCTGTCCGCCCGTCAGCGTCCTTCAGCAGTTCTTCAGCAGTCCTTCACCGCCATGCGGCGCAGCTGGCGGGAGCGGGCCGCGGCGTCCCGGGGGCCGTCGCGGTCTGCCAGTCGCTGTGCGATGCGTTCCTGTACCTCCCTGCTCTTCTTCCCGGCGTACTTGAACTTGGCGCGCACCTCCGACACTTCGAGGCGCAGCGCGCGGATGCCCGAGAGCATGCGGCCGTACGGCGGGTCGTCGGCTGTGACCGGGGCCGACCCGCCCTCGGGCTGGAAGTGCGCCATCTGGCGACGCAGCAGCTCGGCCTTCTCCTCCGGGGCGTCCACGACACGTGCCGTGCAGCGGAGTTGGACCGCCGCATAGAAGCTCGTGGGCACGCCGTGCTCGGGCGGGGTGTCCTCGGCAGCCTGCCAGGGGCCGGGTATGAAGGTGTAGTCGTCGACGACGCTGAGCACGACGGACGGGTCGGCCTCCAGCGCGGGCCACAGAGGATTCGGGCGGGCGAGGTGGGTGACGGCCTCGCGGCGGCCGGCGTCGTACGCGAAGTGGAGGGGCTGGACCCACGGCGGATCGCCGGGCAGGCCGTTGCCCGCGAGCTGGCCGAAATCGTGTTCCGCCAGCCAGGTCTGCCACTCGGTGTCGTCGGACGGCGCGTCCCAGGAATGGATCAGCATGGCTGACCTCAGAGGTTTTCGAGGTAGGCGGGCAGGGCGACGCCGGGGGCCAGGTCGTCGGACGGTATGGGGGCGCCGTATGCGGGCGCCACGGGGACGACGCCGCTCCAGTGGGGGAGGGAGAGGTCCTCGGGCTCGTCGTTCGGTCCGCCGGTACGGATCTTGGCGGACACCTCGGTCAGGTCGAGCCGGATGACGGCCGTGGCGGCCAGCTCCTTGGCGTTTCCGGGGCGGGAGTCGGCGGCGCGCCCGGGCAGTACATGATCCACCAGCGCGTCGAGCGCTGCCGTCTTCTCCTCGGGGTCGGTGACCTGGTGGGCGGTGCCGTGCACCACGACGCTGCGGTAGTTGATGGAGTGGTGGAAGGCGGAGCGGGCGAGGACCAGGCCGTCGACGTGGGTGACGGTCACGCACACCGCCAGGCCGGAGTCTGCCTGGCGGGTCTGACGCAGCGGCCGCGAGCCGGTGGAGCCGTGGAGGTAAAGGCGGCTGCCGACGCGGCCGTAGAGCGTGGGCAGTACGACCGGGGCGCCGTCACGCACGAAGCCGAGGTGACAGACGTATCCGGCGTCGAGGATGGAATGAACGGTGTCGTGGTCGTACGCGGCGCGGTGGGCGGACCGCGTCGGGACCGTGCGCTCGCTCGGGGCGTAGACGGCGGATGAGCCGTCACCGGCACCGGTCTCGGCGACGGCGGCGAACTCGGGGCCGGCATCGGACGTTGTGGAGGAAACGGGCTCGGGCATCTTGCCAACTCCATTGCACTAGTGCATACTCAAGTTTGTGCTAGGAGAGTATCGGATCGAAGGGCGGCGCGCATCGGAAATTGCCGCCAGCGTCGAGCGAGCCATCGGTGTGGGCGAGCTCCTACCGGGCGAAGTCCTGCCCCCCATGCGGGAGTTGGCCGTCTATCTGGAGGTGAATCCCAATACGGTCGCGTCCGCGTACCGGACGCTGCGCGACCGCGGAGTGATCGAGACCGCGGGCCGGCGCGGCACCCGGGTGCGCCCACGGCCGACGAGCACGCCGCGCGAGGCGCTGCGGATAGAGGTGCCGCCGGGCGTGCGGAACGTGTCCGACGGCAATCCCGACCCCGCGCTGCTTCCCGCGCTCGGGCCGGCGCTCGCCGCGGCCGCGGACCGCGCCACGGCCCGCCCGACGCTGTACGGCGCGCCCTTGATCGACGAGGAGCTGGCCGGCCGGGCGCGGGCCGCGCTGGATGCCGACGGTGTACCGGCCGGTCCGGTCGCCGTGACCTCCGGCTCGCTCGACGCCATTGAGCGGGTGCTCGCCGCGCATCTCCGGCCCGGTGACGCGGTGGCGGTCGAGGACCCCGGCTGGGGGAGCCTGCTGGATCTCATTCCGGCGCTGGGGCTGCGCCCCGTTCCGGTGGGGATGGATGAGGACGGACCGCTGCCGACCGAGCTGGAGCGGGCGCTGGCGCTCGGGGTGCGGGCGGCGATCGTCACGGACCGGGCGCAGAATCCGACCGGGGCGGCGGTGGGTGCCGAGCGGGCCGAGGAGTTGCGGTCGCTGCTGGCCGAGTATCCGACCGTGCTGCTGATCGAGGACGACCACGGCCATCACATCGTCGACGTCCCGCTGCATCCGCTGGCCGGGGTGACCGATTACTGGGTCATGGTGCGGTCGACGGCCAAGGCGTACGGGCCGGACCTGCGGCTGGCGGTCCTCACGGGCGATGCCGTCACGGTGGACCGGGTGCGCGGGCGGCAGCGGCTGGGCCCCGGCTGGGTCAGCCATCTGCTGCAGGACACGTTGATCCATCTCTGGCGGACGGATGCCGTGGACCCGGGCTTGGTTGCCGGATCCTATGGGCGTCGCCGCGACGACCTCATACGGGCCCTGGCCGACCGGGGCGTCGCGGCGCAGGGCCGCAGCGGGATGAATGTCTGGGTGCCGGTCCCCGAGGAGACGGGCACGGTGTCGCGGCTGCTGCACGCCGGCTGGGCGGTGGCGCCCGGCGCCCGGTTCCGGATGGACTCCCCGCCGGGCATACGTGTCACCGTGTCCAGCCTCTCGCACGGCGACACCGAGCCGCTCGCCGAGGCCATAGCGGCCGCGTGCCTGCCGGGGGAGGCTCGCCGGTACGACTGATCGGTACGACCGGTCGGGGGGCGACTGACCGGTGCGGCGGGTCGGTGCAGCTGATCGGTGCGGTCGGCCGGTGTGCTGGCCGGTACGACGGGCCGGTGCGGCCGGTCGGCGCGGTGGGTCGGTGTGTCTGGGGGCGTG
>NZ_NHSG01000057.1:0-7113 GCF_020024005.1 Streptomyces purpurogeneiscleroticus | reverse complement strand
GGCTGGTGCAGGTGGAGAGATTGCAGGGCTGCTTGCAGTGAGGCGCTGGAGTCGGTGATGTCGGGGAGCAGCGGGCCTACGGCCACTGCGGTGCTGGCGTTGCCGGTCTCGCACCAGGTGGCGAGGTCGCTGAGGAGGCGTGCACGGGAGTTGGAAGCTTCTCCGGATCCGGTTCCGGCTCGCGGTTGCGAGCGCATCGATATGAGTGCGTGCAGTGACAGTGGCGAGGGCATGTCCACGGCGAATCGCCCGTGACGGCCCAGCAGTTCCTCCAGGCCGTTGAAGCCGGATGCGGGGCCTGTGGTCAGGGCCGCGATGCCGATCACCGGTGCCTCGGCCGCGAACCCGATGGACGTGGCCAGTCGGCGCAAGCGGTCGGGGTGGTTGGTGCCGCCCATGGCGAGGCGGACGAGTTCGCCGGCGGCCAGGTCGCGGGGGCCCGGGGGCCGGGAGCGGAGGAGCGCCAGTTGCAGGGCCTCCGCGGTGCGGTCCCGGGCCAGTTCGATCATCTCCAGGTCGGCACCGGGAGCGGCGTGTACCACCAGCGTGGCTGTCGGTACGCCCCGGATGGTGACACGCACGCTGGTGTCGACCGGTGGTGGTGCGGGGCGTGGGCCTTCGGCTGGTGTGGTTCCCGGGTCGGCTGGTGGGGTTGGGGGCTGCGACGCGGCGATGACGCGGTTTGCGGGGTCCAGGAGGGTTGCGGGGGCGCCTGCTTGGTGGGTCAGGGCGTCCAGTATTTCTTGGGGACCGGCGCCTTCGGTGAGGAGGGCTGAGAGGTGTTGGGAGAGTCCGCCCACCAGCCGGAGGCGGGTCACCGAGTCGTTGACCAGGACGCCGTTGATCACCTCGGCGACCTCGACGAACGGTACGACTCGGCGTAGTTCGATGACGGGGAACAGGGCTGCCGCGGCTGCTTCGAGGAGCGGCGGGGGCACGGCCGGGAGAGCAGGGCCGGTTTCTATGGCGACGCCCGCGACGCCGCGGTCGGCCAGCTTCCGGATGTAGGCGCGCTGTTCGTCGGCGGTCGCGTGGGCGAGCATGCTGCCGCCGGTCAGCAGCAGCTCGCCGCCGCGCAGCAGGGGCGCGATGTCCAGTACCTCGCTGGAGTGGATCCAGCGCACGGTCCGCTCCAGCCCGTCCTGGCCCGCCAGCACCCGGGGCCGGGCGGGGGAGAGGCTGGGGTGTGCGAGGACTCGCGACAGGGACATCGGCGTGCTCGACGTGCTCGGGGTCGACGTGCTCGGGATCGGCGTGCTCCGCGTGGCTGGCCTGCTGCACATGACGGTTTGTCTAGCAGCTTGGGCTGTCTGTGCGACAGAGCGTCTCTTGTGACGGCTGGTCAGTTGCGCGAAGAATGAGCGGCCAGCAGGCGGCCGGAAGCAATCGCCCACCACAAGCAGTCGCCCGCCACAAGTAATGCGCCCGCCGTGTAATGCACCCACCGAGTAATGGGGGTCATCCGATGGCACGTTCGCAAGAGCCGGGCTCTTCGAGACCGGCATCCGGTACGCCTACGACCGTGATGAATGATGTGGAGGCCATGCTGCGGCCAGTGCCGGAGGAGGCTCGGAGCGGGAGCGTGGCCGGGCAGTTCTGGATCTGGTGCGGGGCCAATATCGCCCCGATCAACTGGGTGCTGGGGGCGCTCGGTATTCATATCGGCCTCGGGCTCGCCGACACCCTGATCGTGCTGGTCGTCGGCAACCTGATCGGCATGGCGCTCTTCGGTCTGTTCGTGCTGCTGGGACAGCGCACGGGCGTGACCGGCATGGTGCTCGGCCGGGCCGCCTTCGGCCGGCGCGGAAACTACCTGCCCGCGGCCATACAGGCACTGCTCGCCGTCGGCTGGTGCTCGGTCAACACCTGGATCATTCTCGATCTGGTGATGGCCCTGCTCGGCAAGTTGGGCGCGGTCGATCCGCACGTGGCCAACCACGGCTGGAAGGTGGCCGTGGCGGCTCTGATCATGGCAGTGCAGGTCGCCATTTCCTGGATCGGCTACCGCGCGATCTCCGCCTTCGAGCGTTGGACCGTGCCGCCGACCATCCTCGTACTCGTTGTCATGTCCGTCGCCGCGTGGTTCTTCCTGCGTATCGACTGGTCGTACGCCGGGCCGCCCGGCGAGATTCTCACCGGTGGCGACCGGTTCGCCGCGATGACCGGTGTGATGACGGCGATCGGCATCGGCTGGGGCATCACGTGGTTCACGTACGCCGCGGACTACTCGCGCTTCGTCAGCCGACGGATGCCGCGCCGCAGGCTCTACCTGGCCAGCACGCTCGGTCAGTTCATCCCCGTGGTCTGGCTCGGCACGCTCGGTGCCACGCTCGCCACGAAGAACGGGCAGGCAGACCCCGGCGGACTGATCGTCGACAATTTCGGCGCGCTGGCAGTACCGGTACTGCTGCTCGTCCTGCATGGTCCGATCGCGACGAACATTCTGAACATCTACACCTTCACGGTTGCCGCGCAGGCGCTCGATATCAAGGTGCATCGGCGCACGTTGAGTGCGGTGGTGGGTGTGCTGTCGATGGCGGCAGTGGTGTTCTTCGTCTACCAGGCCGACTTCGCGGCGATCCTGGACAGCTGGCTGGTCTGTCTCGTCGCCTGGGTCGCGGCCTGGGCGGGCGTCATGCTCGTTCATTACCTGCGGATCGAGCGCGTACTGAGTGATCGGAATGGGGCGGGGGCGCCGCCCGGAACCGAGGTGGCGATTGATCGGCTGTTTGATCCGGTGGGGAGCCGACGGCTGGCGGATGTGAATGGTGCCGGGCTGGTGTCGTTCGGGGTCGGGGTGTTCGTCACCTGGCTGTTCATGTACGGGCTGATACCGGTCTTCCAGGGGCCGGTTGCGGTCGCGCTGGGCGGGGTGGATCTGTCCTGGCTGGCCGGCGGGGTGACGAGTGCGGTCTGTTATGCGGTGCTGGGGCCGCGGGCGGCGGCCCGGGCCGGGAGGGCGACTCCTTCGAGTACGACCAGTACATCCAGTACGCCCAGCGCGACCAGCACATCCAGCACATCCAGCACATCCAGTGCATCCAGTGACTTCAGTGAGGAGACGAGCAGTGATGACCTTCCCTTGGCCTGATGGGTGCCGTGCGGCCGCCTCGTTCACCTTCGATGTGGATGCCGAGTCGTGCGTGCTCGCGCACGATCCGTCGGCCGCCTCTCGTATGTCGCTGATGTCCCATCAGGCGTACGGGCCCCGGGTGGGCGTGCCGCGGTTGCTGCGCATGCTGCGCCGGCAGGATGTGCGGGCCACGTTCTTCGTGCCGGGCTTCACCGCCGATACGTATCCCGACATGGTGCGGGCGATCGTCGACGACGGCCACGAGATCGCCCACCACGGGTATCTGCACGAACAGACGCGGGGGATGGACGCCCGGACGGAAGCGCAGGCCATCGACCGGGGGCTGGCGGCTCTGGAGCGGCTGGGCGTCCGGCCGACCGGTTACCGCGCGCCCTGGTGGGAGATGAACTGGCACACGCCGCGGCTGCTGATCGAGCGGGGTTTCCGGTACGACTCCAGCTTGCTGGACGATGACGTCCCGTACCGGCTGCGGGGGGAGGAGGGTGAGGGCGGCGGCGCCAGTCTGGTGGAGATTCCCGTGCACTGGGGGCTGGACGACTGGGAGCAGTACGCCTTCTATCCCGGGTGGACCGGGAGTGGGGTCATCGAGAGTCCGCGCAAGGCGTGCGGGATGTGGCGTGACGAGGCGGCGGCGTACCACGCGGAGGGTGGCTGCTTTGTGCTGACCAGTCATCCCTTTCTCTCCGGGCGGCCGTCTCGGAGTGCCGCGCTTGAAGGGCTGATCGAGGCCGTGCGGGGGATGGCGGGCATGTGGGTCACCACGCTTGCGGAGATCGCGGAGCATACGGAGCGGGTGGTGAACGAGGTGCGGACCGTCCGGCGGATCGATGCGCCGGACCTGCCACGGGACGGGGAGCGGCGGGCGGATGCCGGGCTCGTGGGGTGAAGATCACAGGACGGGGCGGGGTACGTCGGTCTTACTGGTGAGTACGGTGAGCGGGTGCGTGCGAAGAAGAACGTGTTCTCATCCGTCGGGGCCTGGCGGCGACGGGCCGCGTCGTGGGTTGTGCACCGGGGTACGCGTTGGGTCCAGGAGGCCGGCGCGGTGACGGCCGAGCGGCCCGGGCCGTACCGTTTCCGCCGTATCGGGGGCGGTACCCGACTCGCCTACCCCCAGGGCACGGTTTTCGGCGAGCAGTGGATCGAGCTGGGTGAGTACTGCATCATCGGCGAGCAGGTCACGCTGACCGCGGGGATGATGCCGGGGCTCGATCTCGGCCCGGAGTCCGTACTGCGGCTGGGCAACGGCGTCGTACTGGGCCGCGGCAGCCATGTCGTCGCCTCGCAGACCGTGGCCATCGGCGACGAGGTCTACTGCGGGCCGTACGTCTACATCACCAGCGACAACCATTCGTACGACGATCCGGCGCAGCCTGTGGGCAAGCAGTGGCCGCGGACCGCGCCCGTCGAGATCGGCAGCGGGTCCTGGCTGGGCGCGGGCGCGGTGATCCTGCCGGGCGCGCGGCTGGGCCGGAACGTCGTGGTCGCGGCGGGCGCGGTCGTGCGCGGAGAGGTGCCCGACCATGCCGTGGTCGCCGGGGCGCCCGCCAAGGTCGTCCGCACCTGGGATCCGGCGGCGGGCTGGCAGCCGCCGTTGCGTACGCCGCCGCCGGTACCGATCCCCGAAGGCGTCACCCCGGGTCAGCTGCTGGCGCTGGCGGAGTCGGAGGCGCTGGCGGAGTCGGGGGTGCTCGCGGAGTCGGAGGCGCTGGCGGAGTCCGGGGCTGGGTCGGGCGCGTCCGGACTGAAGAAGCCGTCCGAGGCGACCGGCGAGACCGAGGCGGCCGCGGGAACGGCCGTTCCCACCGCATCCATCGCCTCACCCGCTGGAAGCCAGCAGAGCCGTCCCCAAGAGAGCCAGTGAGGCGCCTGCCGTCTGGATGGCGCGCAGCCGTTCCTTGAGTACGCCCATCGCGGCGACCGCGGTGACGACCGGGTAGAGCGAGGCGAGTACGGCGGCGACGGTGACCGGGCCGCTCTGCGTGGCGATCGCGTACGTGCCGTTGGCCGCGACGTCGGCGATGCCGACGAACGCCAGTGCCGGGAGCGCTGCCCGAATGACGGCCGTGCCGCCTTCGGGCAGCGCGGGTGTGCCGCGCCGGGTCGCCACGTACAGGGCGGCGCCGCCGACCGCGACATTGCACACGCGCTGCACGAACAGGGCGAGGAAGAGTCCGGTCACGGTCGTGGACGCCTCGGAGATGAACGCCATCACCGCGCCGAAACCGAACGCCGCTATCAGCGTGAGGACGACGGCCTCGCGCGTGACCGCGCCGCCGCCGCGCTGCGGCCCGCCGGCCAGCACCACACCGACGACGGCCACCACCATGCCCGCGATCTGCACCGTGCCCGGCCGCTCGCCGGCTATGAAGCCCACGCCGAGCGGCACGAGGACGGTGCCGAGCGAGGCGAGCGGCGAGACCACGCCCATCGGGCCGAGCGCGAGCGCACGGTAGAAGCAGAGCATGGCCGCCGGGCCGACGACGCCGGCCGCGACGGCGAACCACAGCTGCGGCGTCGCCGCATGCCAGGCACCGGTGGCGACGACGATCGCGCCGAGCACCCCCGCGGCGATCACCTGCGAGACGACCACGACGGTCAGCGCCTGCATGCGTCGGGTGAGCAGCCCGCCGCCGAAGTCGGCGGCTCCCCACAGAAAACTGCTGGCCAAGGCGAATACCGCGGTCATGGTGTCAGTCCTCGCAAGTACAGTGTGATGAACGATGTAGTGCAGGACAGCGTAGTTCAGGATGATGCACCGCGTCATCTAATATATTGACCCTAGACCTCGCTGCCTTTTCCAGCGGACCGGACGGACGGAACGGAACGGTGACGGACCTCGATCAGCTCACGCAGTCGCTGGCGCGCAATCTCAAGCACTGGCGCGCCGACAGGGGCTACACGCTCGATGCCCTGGCCGCCCGTGCGGGCGTGAGCCGCGGCATGATCATCCAGATCGAGCAGGCGCGGACGAACCCGAGCGTGGGGACGACTGTGAAGCTCGCCGATGCCCTCGGCATCAGCATCACCACGCTCCTGGAGTACGACCAGGGGCCGCAGGTGCGGACAGTCGCGCCCGGCGACGCGGTACGGATGTGGTCCACCGAGGCGGGCAGTCACACCTCGCTGCTCGTCGGCACGGAGGCGCCCGGCCCGTTCGAGATGTGGGACTGGCGGCTGATGCCCGGTGAGCACAGTGAATCGGACCCGCATCCGGCGGGGACGAAGGAGCTGCTCCATGTACGCCGCGGGGAGCTGATCCTCGTCGTGGAAGGGGACGAGCATGCGATACCGGCGGGTGCTTCGGCCGCCTTCGAGGCGTCGGCCGCGCACGCGTACCGCAATGACGGCGAGGAGATCGTGGAGATGACGATGGCGGTCGTCGTTCCCTCAGGCCGTTGAGCCGGGCCCTGTGGAGTCCGGCCGCTGGGTTCGGGCGTTGAGACCGGCCGTTGAGTCCGGGCGTTGAGTCCGGGTCCTGAGTCCGGAAAGTGAGACAAGGGCGGAGACAGGAGTCAGCCGCGCCCATGATCCTGTTAGCTTGACGGACATGCCGTCATCAACACCTTCGCCTACCCCCTCCTCTTCGTCCTCTGCCACGCCCATGGACGCTTTCGAGGAGGTCCGGCCCGCCGTCGAGTGCCTGGACCTGCTGCCCGAGCCCGTCGCCGCGGCGATCCGCGACTGGCAGGGGCCGGTGGACGTCAAGCAGCTCCTGCATGTGGACACCGACCCGGCCATCGCCGACACCGCGCTGCTCGTCGAGCACTACGGCCCCTGGCTGCTCGAACAGTCCGCGAACTGCGTCGTGGTGGCAGGCAAGCGCGGCGACACCGTCACCCTCGCCGGCTGCGTGGTGCTCTCGACCACCCGCGTGGACGTCAACGGTGCCGTACGCCGCGAACTGGGCTCCCGCAAGGCGTCGTTCGCCCCGATGGACACCGCGGTCGGCCGCAGCGGCATGGAGTACGGCGGCATCACGCCCATCGGGCTGCCCGCCGACTGGCCGCTCCTGGTGG
>NZ_NHSG01000056.1:0-7040 GCF_020024005.1 Streptomyces purpurogeneiscleroticus | reverse complement strand
GCGGATACGGTCCCGCGCCCGCCGCCTCGGCGCGGCCCGGACCCGTGGCCGGACGGCGCGCGCCCGGGCCCGGGGCCCGGCGGCCGGCGCCCTCGGTCCCTGGCGGGAGCTGGTGGATTCGGGCTGGGACTACGGCATCGTCCCGGACGACGCGCTGACCCCGCGCAAGGCGGCCGCGCGAATCGTCCGGGTCGGCGAGCTGACGGGTCCGGCCGCAGAGGCGGCCCATCGGGTGGCCGGCTCGGTGGAGCAGGCGCTCTACGCCCCGCACCCGCAGGCCGTGCCCGGCCTGGCCGACGACGTGCGGCGGGTACGCGCCGGGCTGCACGACGCGGCCTCCTCGCGGCAGCGGCTGCGCGCCGTACTGGCCCCGCGCTCCGCCGTCCGCCTGCTGTGGACCGCTTCGGCCCGCGTCTCGGCCGCCCTCGACCGGCTGCGTACGGCGGTACCGGGCCGGTCGGCGGCCCGCTGATCCCGGGACCGGGTCGGGCGGCCCGGGCGGCCGCTGACGGGTGCCCCGGCATGAGTGAGTGGTGTGGGCCGGTCCCGGGAAACCGGGACCGGCCCACACCACTCTCAGGTTCAGAAGCCTCAGACGTCGAAAGGGTCCGGGTCCGGGGACGTGGGGGCGGGGCGCTCAGTGCCCCTGTTCGTCCCTGCGGCGCTGCCAGCGTTCTTCGATGCGCTCCATCATCGAGCGCCGCTGCCGGGACGTACGGCGTGACTGTCCGCCTCCGCCTCGGGCGGCCCCCGCTCCGGCCTGCTGCTCACCCGGCTTGGGCGCCTTGCGCCAGCTGGTGACGGCCAGGACCGCGCAGCCGAGCATCACGAGGAAGCCCACCACGCTGATCCAGATCTGCTGCGCGACCATTCCGGCCATGAGGAGCGCGATACCTACCAGGAAGCCCGCGACCGCTTGGTAGACCCGTCGCCGGGTGTACGTACGCAGCCCGCTTCCCTCAAGCGCTGTCGCGAACTTGGGATCTTCGGCGTACAGCGCTCGCTCCATTTGCTCGAGCATGCGCTGCTCGTGCTCCGAGAGCGGCACGGAGTCCTCCTACTCGTCGGTCGCGGGGGGCGACCGGGTGCGACCCTTTCAGGATAGGCAGGGAATCGCCCCCGTGAAACCCGCCCCTCTACGCCAATTCACTGTCCGCGCCACCATGGTGGCCGATGGTGATGCACCCTGCATTCCCCATCCGCCCTCCCGCCATGCCGGACGTTGTACCTCCGATCATACGGGGCGAAGCGGCTGATCGGGGGCCCTGTGGCCGACTGCACCCGGCAGTCGGTGTTCGCCTCGCGGCGCGCGCCCGGCCGATGTAGGGGCCACGGCCCCTCAGCCGCGCTCGGCGAGGACGTGCAGCTGGGTGGCGACGGAGTGGAAAGCGGGCAGCTCGGCGGCCGCTGCCTCCAGCTTGAGCAGCGCGTCCATGGCACCGGGCTCGGTGTCGACGAGCACGCCGGGGACCAGGTCGGCGAAGACCCGCACGCCGTGCACCGCGCCGACCGCGAGGCCGGTACGGGTGACCAGCTCGGTGAGCTGCTCGGCGGTGAAGCGGCGGGGCACCGGGTCGCCGTCGCCCCAGCGGCCCGCGGGGTCGCTCAGGGCGCGCTGCGCCTCGGTGAAGTGGCCGGCGAGGGCGCGCGCCAGCACGGCGCCGCCCAGGCCCGCGGCGAGCAGGCTCAGCGTGCCGGCGGGGCGGAGTGCCTCGACGGCGTTGCGGACGCCCTCGGCCGGGTCGTCGACGTACTCCAGTACGCCGTGGCAGAGCACCGCGTCGTAGCCGCTGGGCTCGACGACCTCGAAGAGGCCGTGCGCGTCGCCCTGGACGGCGCGCACCCGGTCGGCCACGCCTTCCTCGGCGGCCCTGCGCTCCAGGGCGAACAGCGCGTTGGGGCTGGGGTCGACCACGGTGACGCGGTGGCCGAGCCGGGCGACGGGCACGGCGAAGTTGCCGGTGCCGCCGCCGGTGTCCAGGACGTCCAGGGCGTCACGCCCGGCGGCCTTGGCCCGGCGCTCCAGGGCGTCCTTCAGGACCTCCCAGACCACGGCGGTACGAAGGGATGCGCGCGGGCGCAGCGGGTCAGACACGGCGGGTGGCTCCTCGCGGGGGCATGTACTGATAGCGCCTCCCACCCTATGGGGTCGCGCGCCCTCCGCCACGCCCGCGCACCACCGAACCGCGCCCGGCGGCCGCTCCGGGCCTTTCCGAGGCGGATTGCGGCCGCCCGCACCGGGGCGCGCTTCCCGGTAATTCCCTTTCCGTTCCACGGAACAGAAAGGGAGGAGAGGGGAGAGGGGAACGGGAATGGCGAAGCGGGGAATGCGCCCGCGCTTTTCCCGGCGCCCGCTCACCCGGGAAGGGCGAGCTTCCCGGTTCGCCCCCTTCCGGTCCGCCCCCCTTTCGGTCCTTCCGGCTGCGCGCGCTTTCGGCCACGCCGTTTTCGGCCATGCCGCTTCCGTCACCCGGCGCGCGTCCGGGGCGGCGGGAGCAGCGGCTGAAGGGCCAGCAGGCGTTCGACGAGGCGGAGGAAGTGGGCGGCGGCGCGCAGGAGGTCATCGGCCTCCCGCGGGCCGGCCGCCCCGGGTATGCCCGCTTCGGCGCGGGCCCGGCGCTCGGCGCCGGCGGCGAACAGGGCGCTCCACTCCGATAATTCGGGCGCGACCTCGGGCAGCACCTCCCAGGCGCTGCGGATGCGCTGCCGGCGGCGGAGCGTCGGCTCGGGCCGGCCCCGTACGGCCAGCACCGCGGCAGCGGCACGCAGGGCGGCGAGATGAGCCGTCGCGAAGCGCTCGTTGGGGGCTTCCAGGGCCGCCGCCTCTTCCAGGCCGCGCTGGGCCTTGGCCAGCAGGTCGAGGGCGGCGGGCGGGGCGGCCGTCCGGCGCAGGACGGGGTGGACATCGCTCGGGGGACCGTACGCAGCGGAACCTGCCCCACTGGGACGAGTTGCCATGACGAACCTCCTGTCGTCGCATAACGGCTCGGAACCGCACAACCCATCGTGAGGCACACCACTGACAATCGGCCTGACCTGCACTTTCTCCCTGTAGTCGAGATCACGCCAGATCCCCTCACGGCCGACTTGCGCCCACCCGGGCACCATGCGGCATACTTTTTGCACTGACTGGTCAGTTCAAGAGGGAGGGAACGTGGACAGCACCCCGCACGGGGCGGCGGTCAAGGCCCAGGGCCTCGGAGTCAAGGGACCTCGCGGCTGGGCGTTCCAGGACGTCGACATCACGGCCGAGCCCGGCGCGCTGATCGCGATCGAGGGGCCGTCCGGCTCGGGCCGCACATGTCTGCTGCTCGCGCTCACCGGACGCATGAAGACGGCCGCGGGAAAGGCCAGGGTGGGCGGCCTGTCGCTGCCCAAGAAGATGGCTGCCGTACGGGCGGTCACGGCGCTGGCCCACGTGCCCGGTGTCGCCGAGCTCGACCCGGCCTTCACGGTCGCCGAGCACCTGCACGAGCGCGCCCTGCTGCAGCGCCGCTTCGGCAGCCCGGTACGCGCCCTGCTGCGCCCGCGCCGCGAGCGCCGCGCCGAGGCTCAGGGCCGGATCGACGCCGCACTGGAGGCCGCCGGGCTCGACCCGGAGACGCTGCCCAAGGGCGTACGGACGTCCGTACGGGACCTGGAGCGGCTGGAGGCGCTGCGGCTGTCCGTCGCGCTGGCGCTCATCGGTGCGCCGCGGCTGCTGGCCGTCGACGACGCCGACCTGAAGCTGTCGGACGAGGAGCGCGCACAGGCGTGGGCGCTGCTGCGCGGGCTGGCCGCTGCCGGGACGACGGTACTGGCGGTGTGCAGCCAGGCGCCCGAGGACGCGCTCGTGGTCTCCACGGCGCGCCGCCCCGGCAAGCCGGAGCCGGAAGCGGAAGCGGACGCGGAACCGGCCGCGGAAGCGGAGCCCGAAGCGGGCACCGAGAAGAACACCAAGAACGAGGAGGGGGCGGCGGATGCGCTCGCCGAAGCTGGCCGCGCTTGAGCTGAAGCGGTTCGGCAGGGGGAAGCTGCCGCGCGCGGCGCTGGTGGCCCTCCTGCTGCTGCCGCTGCTCTACGGTGCGCTCTACCTGTGGTCCTTCTGGGACCCGTACTCCCGCCTGGACAAGATCCCGGTCGCGCTGGTCAACGCCGACCGGGGCGCCTCGGCGAAGGGCGAGCAGATCAACGCCGGCGACGAACTCGTCAAGGGCCTCAAGGACAGCGACACCTTCGACTGGCACCCCGTGAGCGCCGACGACGCGGCCAAGGGGGTCGAGTCGGGCACGTACTACCTCTCGCTGACCGTCCCCGACGACTTCAGCACGTCGATCGCGTCCAGCTCCGGCGACCACCCGGAGGCCGGCGAGCTGAAGGTCCGTACGAACGACGCCAACAACTACATCGTCGGGCAGATCTCCCGGACGGTCTTCTCCGAGGTGCGCGCCGCGGCGTCCGCGAAGTCCTCGCGCGGCTTCCTGGACAAGATCTTCGTGTCGTTCTCCGATCTGCACGACGCCACCAAGAAGGCAGCCGACGGCGCCTCCGAACTGAAGGGCGGCATCGGGCAGGCCAAGAAGGGCACCGGTGACCTGAAGGACGGCCTGGACAGCGCCAAGAAGGGCAGCGGCGACCTGGCCGACGGGATCGACACCGCCAAGAAGGGCAGCCACGACCTGGCGAACGGCCTGAAGGACCTCGACTCCGGGGCGGGCAGGCTCGACACGGGGGCCGGCCAGGTCTCCAAGGGCGCGGGCCAGGTGGCCGACGGCACCCAGAAGCTCGCCGGCAAGGTGAACGAGGCCAACAAGGCGGTGGGCCCCTTCGTGCACGCGCACGGCAAGGAGATCGGCGACGCCGCGCGTCTGGTGGCCGACGGCTCGCAGGCCATCCGGGACAACCTCGACAAGCTGCCGAAGGCCGCCTCGGACGGGGCCACGGCCTCCCGGGCGCTGGCCAACCAGGTCGCGGCCTTCTACAAGCTGCGCTGCGAGAACGCCCTGACCGACCGCGACCCGTCCTGCACCGAGATCAAGGACATGCGGGACAAGTCCGATGCGGCGGCCGACAAGGCCGAGGAGGTCAGCGGCCTGGTCCGGAACGAGAAGAACCTGGCGCAGCTGGGCAAGGACCTGGACCAGGTGCACCGGCTCGCGAGCGCGCTCGCCGAGCACGGCCCCACGCTCGGCCAGGACCTGGACACGGCCGTCAAGCAGGTCAACGACCTCAACAAGGGCGCCCACGCGGTGGCCAAGGGTGCCGACAAGCTGGCCACCGGAGCGGGCGATCTGCACGAGGGGACCGGCACCGCCAAGAAGGGCGGCAGCGACCTGGACAGCGGTCTGGGCAGGCTGCAGACCGGCGCCGGCGACCTGGACGAGGGCGTGGGCAAGCTGAAGAACGGCGCCGAGACCCTGAACGGCGGCATGTTCAAGCTGTCCGACGGCTCGGCGAAGCTGGCCGGCGGGCTGCACGACGGCGTCAAGCAGATCCCGGACTACGACAAGGACCAGCGGGACGCCCGTACGGGTGTGATGTCCGACCCGGTGCAGCTCGCCTCGGGCTCGGCGCACAAGGCGCCCAACTACGGGACGGGCTTCGCCCCGTACTTCATCCCGCTGTCCCTGTGGGTCGGCGCGATGGTCGCCTACATGCTGATCCAGCCGCTGAACCGGAGGGCGCTGGCGGCCGGCGCGAGCGCCTTGCGGACCGCGGTGTCCGGCTGGCTCCCGGTGTTCGCCATCGGGGTGCTGCAGATCGCCGCCCTGATGTCCGTGCTGCACTTCGGGCTGGGCCTGGAGATGGTGAACGCGGCGGGCACGATCGGGTACCTGGTGCTGGCCACGGCCTGCTTCGCGGCGATCGTGCAGTGGCTGAACGCGCAATTCGGCGCCGCGGGCCGGATCCTGGTGCTGGCGCTGCTGATGCTCCAGCTGACCTCGGCGGGCGGCACGTACCCGGTGCAGACCAGCCCCGGCTTCTTCAATGCGCTGCACCCGTACCTGCCGATGACGTACATCGTGGAGGGGCTGCGCCGCCTCATCACGGGCGGTGACCTGACACCGGTGTGGCAGGGCGGCCTCGTGCTCGCGGCCTTCACCGTGGGCGCGCTCGCGCTCACCACGTGGACCGCGCGCGGCCGGCAGGTCGTACGGATGAAGGACCTGCACCCGGAGCTCAGCTTGTGAGCAGGCACACCGCAGGGGGCACAATCGCCTCCATGGACAGCTCCAACACGCGTCGCGAGGCGACCCGGCGCAAGCTCTTCGAGGCCGCGGTGACGCTCATCGCCGAACAGGGTTTCTCCTCCACCACGGTGGACGAGATCGCCGAACGGGCGGGTGTCGCGAAGGGCACGGTCTACTACAACTTCGCGAGCAAGAACGTGCTCTTCGAAGAGCTGCTCCGGCACGGCGTGGAAATGCTGGCCGCCTCGCTCCAGAACGCCGCCGACGAGGTGGCGGAGCGGGGCGGCTCCCGGGTCGACGCGCTGGACGCGATGATCCACGCGGGGCTGTACTTCATCTCGCAGTACCCGGCGCTCACCCAGCTCTACGTGGCCGAGCTGTGGCGCACGAACCGGACGTGGAACTCCACGCTGATGATGGTGCGGGAACGGGCCGTCTCCGTGGTCGCCGACGTCATCCGGGACGCGGTGGCCGGTGGCGAGCTGAGCGAGGAGATCGACATCCCGCTGACGGCCTCCGCGCTGTTCGGGATGGTGCTGGTGGCAGCGCTGGACTGGCAGTCCTTCCAGCCGGACCGGTCGATCGACGACGTGCACGCGGCGCTCTCCCGGCTCCTGCAGGGGCGGGTGAGCGGCCGTCAGCACGCGGGCGGCGCCGGCGCCGAGGCCGGAGCCGGCCCCTCCTGAGGATGAGCACCCAGCCCTGAGTACACGTACTCAGAAGACGAGATGAGTAGGTACGCGGATGGGCCGCGACCTGCCCGGACGGGAAAGTGGAGGCCACGGAGGGGAAGCCGGCGCCGGCACCGCCGACACGGGGCGGCGGAACGGTGCGGCTCCCCGACGTGGCAGGGGGAGCCCGGGGGAACGG
>NZ_NHSG01000055.1:0-6837 GCF_020024005.1 Streptomyces purpurogeneiscleroticus | reverse complement strand
GCGTTGTCAGACCCTCCCGCTACTGTGTTGAGAAGGGGACCTCGCAACCCCCCATTGGGGGAGAAAAGCGGGGGAAACGGTACGGCGCAAGGCGGCGAGGAAGCCGGCGGTGAGGGGGCCGAGTCACGCCGACAGCGGCGAGGGGCCCGGTCAGGCCGACAGCGGCGCCGCTGCCTCGTCGACCGCCGTGGCCACGTCCGGGTACACCTCGAAGAGCCGGCGCACGCCGAGTGCCGCGAGTACGCGGTTCACGTGCGAGCCGTCGACCGCGCCCTGGGCCGGCAGGATCAGCCGCAGCCGTCCCTGGCACGAGCGCATCAGGCGGCGCGCGGCGATCAGTACGCCGACGCCGCTGGAATCACAGAACTGCACGCCCGACAGGTCGAGCACCACACTGCGGCGCCCCTCGGCGACCGCGTCGTGCACATGCTGACGCACCGAGGGAGACGTGACCAGATCCATCTCACCGGAAACCTGCAGTACGGCCCAGGGCCCCTGCTCGTCTTCTGCCACCTTCAACGTCACGCGCTCGAAGCCTTTCGCTCGCTTTCGGACCGGACGCCTCCGGAGGCCATCCGGAACGCACCCTTCCCCGCATCGGCTGCCCGGCCTCGCACCCCTGAAACTCGAAAGAATTCCGCGCGCAACAGGCTGCCAGTACCCAGGCTATGCCCTGGATCATCGGCTTTTCTCTCCGCACCCGGTCACACACGAATAACGCGCGGGCAAAAACGGGCATGAACAGTCTGTATCAGTCGAGTTCTGACCGGAACCCCAATCAGAAAGTGACGAGTCCTATACCATCCGCAGTCGCCGCACGGCTCGTTTTGCCGTAAAGGAAGGTGCGCGGACGGACCGGAGCACTACATTCGATGGCACGGTGGACGCACGACGGACTCTGTGACGATGGACTTCTGTGACGGCGGGCACAGCGGCGGCGGAGAAGGGGGCCGTGGATGGTGAACGAAGCGCCACCGCGCTGGGACAGGCGGATGCAACAGCGGCTCGCGCGCGGCGAAGCGGCCGCGCTCGGAGAGCTGTACGACCGGTTCGCTT
Source organism: Streptomyces purpurogeneiscleroticus (assembly GCF_020024005.1). Classification (NCBI taxonomy): domain Bacteria; kingdom Bacillati; phylum Actinomycetota; class Actinomycetes; order Kitasatosporales; family Streptomycetaceae; genus Streptomyces; species Streptomyces purpurogeneiscleroticus. Next base: position 5,781 of record NZ_NHSG01000055.1, on the reverse strand, counting down.
CGCTAGTGCACAGCCTCGCGCACCGCGTTCTGGAGGACGAGGCGGCCGCCGACCGGATCACCCGCGAGGTGTTCGGCTACATATGGGAGAACCCCGACGCCTACGACCCCAAGCAGGGCTCGCTGCGCTCGTGGGTCGCCACGCTCACCCACCGCCAGGCCGTGCACCGGCTGCGCCAGGCCGAGGCCGCGTCCGCGCTGGACTGCGGCGCGGACGCGCCCGGACCGGCCGAGATCGAGCAGAAGATCAACGCCGCCTCGACCGCGGCCCGCGCCGACTACATCGTCACGTCCATGCCGGCGCCGCTGCGCGCCGCGCTGGAACTGGCGTACTTCCAGCGCCGCGACTACCGCCAGACCGCCGCAGACCTCGGCGTCACCGAGGACGAGGCCCGTCGCCGGCTCCGCCTCGGCCTGCAGCTCCTCGCCACCGCGCACAACCACCAGGCGGGACCGCCCGCTCCGGGCCGCCCCGCGACGCCACCGTCGCCGGGCTCCGGATACGGACGGGCACTGTGAACGGCCCGGAGGACTGGGACCGTTACGGCCCGCAGGACCCGGAAGGCCCCGGCCGCCCGTGCCCCGGACGCGGTGAGCGCCCGCGCATACCGTCCCCGCGCCGCCCGGCCGAGGACCAGGGCCCGCTGCCGGACGTCCGCGCGTCCCGGCCGGACGAAGGGCCGCCGGAGGAACGGCGGGCGCAGGACGAACGGCGTACGCCGAAGGGTCAAGAGACGCCGAAGGGGCAGGAGGCAGCGGAGGGCCGGACAGTACCGGAAGGACGGGAAACGCCGCAGGAGCCGCGGGCGCCGGAGCAACGGAGGCCGTCCGAGGACGCCGCCACGGAGAAGGACGGGACCACGGACCAGGACACCGCCGGCGCCGGCCTGCCCGAGCCGCCGCACGCCGTGCTCAAGTCGCTGCTGGGCGCCTGGGCGCTGGCCGCCTGCTCGCCCGAGGAGACCGCCGCCGTCGAGGCCCACCTCACGGACTGCGCCGCGTGCGCGGACGAGGCGCTGCGGCTGCGGGACGCCGTCGGCCTGCTGCACCCCGCCGACAGCCTGGACCTGGACCCGCTGCTGCGCAGCCGGGTCCTGGAGAACTGCCTGGGCCGCCGCCCGGCCCGCATCCCGGTGCCCGAGTGGGCGGGCCCGTACGACGCGGAGACCGCCAAACTGGACGCGCTGCTGCGGGACATGGGCGAGTCGGAGTGGCGGGCCCCGGTACGGCTGCGGTGGTTCGAGAACGACCGTGCGGCCGTCCGTACCACGACCGTCGCCGGCGTCATCGGCCATCTGATGTCCGTGGACGGCCTGGTCGCCACGGCTCTCGGGCTCACCGACCCGCTCGGTGCCGCGGTTCCGGAGGACTCCCCCAGCGACCCGACGGAGCGCACGCTCGCGTACTGGCGCACCGCGGTGCACGAGGAGTCCCCGCTCGCCACCCGCGAGCCCTGGCGCGAGCAGTCCCACGCGCTGATACGCACGGTGGCCTTCGCGGGCCGTGGGGTCGCCGAACTGGCCGTGCCCTACGGGGACTTCCGGCTGCCGCTGCGCGACTCCATGCTGGAGCGCGCCTTCGAGTGCTGGGTGCACGCCGGTGACATCGCGGACGCGGTGGACTACCCGTACGAGGCGCCGGCCGCGCACCACATGCACGGCATGGTCGACCTGGCGGCGCGGCTGCTGCCGTCCGCGCTGGCGGTACGGCGGCGGGCCGGGCTGGCCGCGCCGCCCCGGCGGCTGGTCGAGGCGGGCACACCGGGGCGCACGCTGCACCTGGAGGTGGAGGGCAGCGGCGGCGGCCATTGGTACATCGCGCTGGACTCGCCCGGCGCGCTCGGCACACCGGACCGCACGGTCGCGCACATCGCGCTGGACAGCGTGGAGTTCTGCCAGCTGGCCGCGGGCCATGTCTCGCCCGAGGACGCGGCGGCGGGGCAGCACGGCGAGCGGGACGCGATCCGCGACGTCCTCTTCGCGACGGCTTCGCTCTCGCGCCTCTGACCCCGGTCGGAGGCGCGAGGGCGTCAGGCGCGAGAGCGTCAGGCGCTCAGGTGCGAGAGGAGCCAGCCCCTCAGGCGAAGACGACCGTCCGGCTGCCGTTGAGCAGCACGCGGCGCTCGCTGTGCCACTTCACCGCGCGGGCCAGCGCCTGGCACTCCACGTCCCGGCCGACGGCGACGAGCTGGTCCGGGGTGACGTCGTGGCCCACCCGCGCGACCTCCTGCTCGATGATCGGGCCCTCGTCGAGGTCGGCGGTGACGTAGTGCGCGGTGGCGCCGATCAGCTTCACGCCGCGCGCGTGCGCCTGGTGATACGGCTTCGCACCCTTGAAGCTCGGCAGGAAGGAGTGGTGGATGTTGATGATCCGGCCCGACAGCTCCTTGCACAGGTCGTCGGAGAGCACCTGCATGTACCGGGCCAGTACGACCAGCTCGACCTGCTCGGCGCGGACCAGCTCCAGCAGCTGCGCCTCGGCCTGCGGCTTGTTGTCCTTCGTCACCGGGATGTGGTGGAAGGGGATGTCGTACGAGGCGACCAGCTCGGCGAAGTCGGTGTGGTTGGAGACCACGGCCGCGATCTCCACCGGCAGCGCGCCGATGCGGGAGCGGAAGAGCAGGTCGTTCAGGCAGTGCCCGAACTTGGACACCATCAGGATGACGCGCATCTTCTCGTCGCCCCGGTGGATCTGCCAGTCCATCTGGAAGGAGTCGCCGACCGCGGCGAAGCTGGCGCGCAGCTTCTCCAGTGTGACGGCGGTCTCAGCGCGGAAGTGGACCCGCATGAAGAAGAGTCCGGTGTCCCGGTCCCCGAACTGCTGGCTGTCCACGATGTTGCACCCGGTCATGAAGAGGTAGCTGGACACCGCGTGCACGATGCCCTGCTTGTCCGGGCAGGACAGGGTCAGGACGTACTGGTCGGAGAGGGCGGGCTGCGACTGGCTCATGAGGACAAAGGGTCGCACATTCCGGTCCGCCGGTCACCGCCCGCTCCCCGGTGCCGGGCGGCGGGCACCGCCCGCGTGGCCCGGCTCACTCCTGCGGTTCCAGTCCCTTGGTGAGGATGGCCAGCACTTCGAGGGAGCGCGGGGGCGTGTCGGGGTCCTCGCCGTCGGCGGTCGCCATGCGGACGTGGGCGTCGCGCGCGGCCCGTACGGCCTCGGGCCAGCCGTGGTGCTCCAGGTAGGCGGTCACGGGGGCGTCCGCGCCGACCTGGTGCAGGATGCGCAGCACCCGCAGCACGGCGACGTCGACCAGCGAGGCTTCCTGGGAGTCCCGGAATATCGTGCCGACGTACTTCTCGGCGGACCAGTTGTCCAGCCAGGTGTCCTCCACCAGCCGGTACACGGCGTCGGTCACATCGCCGTAGCCGGGGAGGCCGGCCAGCCAGGTCTCCTGCTGGAAGACGGGGTCGGAAAGCATGTGCAGCGCCGAGCGCACATTGGCGCGCCAGCGCCACCACGGCATATCAGTGAGCGGCATGGCGCCCATGGTGGTCGAGCGGCGGCCGCGACGGGAAGACTTCTCCGAACCTTGCACAACAATCGATCGTACGTTCTTGGACACAGTGCGACGGGCCGGGGGGCCGGGACCGCCTCACCCCTGCTGTTCACCTTCACGTCACTTTCCGTTACCCGGACGGCACTCAGGTGTTCCGTCCTGGCCGGAAGGGTGCCGGTACATGACCGGATGGCGACGTTCCTTTCCCCGCTTCTGCCACCGCGCCACCGTGATCCGCTCAGCGACGGCGGGCGCGGCGGCCATGGCCGCCCTGCTGACAGGCTGCGGCACGCTCCCGGGGGCCGACGGGAACGCCGCCGCGGTCGGCGACAAGGACCCGATCACCGTGATGACCTGGGCGCCCGCCGGCACAAAGAGCACGAACATGGCCGGAATGCCCGCCATGGCCGAGGCGTACGCGCGCTGGGCCAACTCCAAGGGCGGCATCGCCGGCCACCGCCTGAACGTCCTCACCTGCAACGAACGCAACGAATCGGTGGCCGCCGCGCGCTGCGCCCAGAAGGCGGTCGCCGCGCACGCCGTCGCCGTCGTCGGTTCGTACAGCCGCCAGGGCCGCTCCTTCATGGCCCCGCTGGAGGCCGCCGGCATCCCGTACATCGGTGGCTACGGCGTCACCGGCGAGGAGTTCGACAGCCCGCTGTCCTACCCGGTCAACGGCGGGCAGGCCGCACTGCTGGCCGGCAACGGGCGGCAGCTGGCCGCCGAGTGCAAGCGCGTCTCACTGGTCCGCCCCGACACCATCCAGGGCGACCAGATGCCGCCGATCCTCAACGCCGGGCTGGCCACCGAGGGCCGGGCGCCCGCCCACGACATCCGGGCGCCCGAGAACGCCACCGACTACACCTCAGCGGCGCAGACCGCGCTGGACGAGGTCGGCGCCGACCCGGAGTTCTACGGGACGGCGGAGTTCGGCGCGCGGGCCAAGGGCGCCTGCGTGACCGCGACGCTCGGCGAGCACACCGACACGTTCTTCGACTCCTTCCGGCGCCTCCAGGAGGACAACCCGAAGGTGCAGATGGCGTCCGTGCTCGGCAGCGTGAACCAGACGCTGGTGGACCGTACGGGCGGCAAGTCCAGTCCCCTGGAGGGCGCGCTGGTCACCGGCTGGTACCCGGACGCGCGCGACCGGCGCTGGCAGCCCATGCGCGACGTGATCACCGAGCACGCCTTCAACGACAACCGCATCGACCCGGCCGACGCCGGCGTGCAGACCACGTGGATCGCGTACACCGTGCTGCGCGCGATGGTCGAGCAGGTCACCGAGGAGGGCAAGGACGTCACCGCGCACACGCTGCAGCGGGCGCTGGACGAGGGCGACCGGGCCGTCGACACGGGCGGCCTGACCCCGAAGCTGCGGTGGCGTTACGACGACATGCTCGCCGTGCAGTCCTTCCCGCGGATCGTCAACGCGATGGTGACCTACCAGGTCGTACGGGACGGCCGGCTGGTCGCCACGCACTCCGGCTTCGCGAATCTCACGAAGACGCTGGAGAAGCCGCGCCGGGACGCCTGATCGAGGCGACGGGCCCCGGTGAGACCGGGGCCCGCTCGGTCAGAGCTGCTCCGGGCTGTGCTCGGTCAGGCCGTACTGCTTCGCGATCGGGTTCCAGAGCTGCGCGGCTTCCTTCTTGGCCGTGGTGGCCTGGCCGCTGGCGGTGTTGCCCGCCACGGCCGCCTTCGTGCCGCGCGCCTTGCCCTTGTGGCAGCCCTTCTTGCCCGCGTGCGCGACCTGGTCGGCCCAGGTGGCGTAGTGGTTGTCGGCCGCCGCCGAGGACTTCCAGGCGTTGGTCAGCGCGGTGGTCAGCTCGATGTGGTCCGGCAGCTGGTCGGTGGAGAGCTTCCCGAGCCGGGTGACCAGGTCGTTCCGCTGCCCGGCCGCGTCCCGCAGGTCCTTGGCCGCGGCGCCGAGCTTGGTGCAGGACTTGATATTGGCGACCGCACCGATCACCGCGGAACGGCTGTTGTTGCTGTCCTTGAGCAGCGCGTCCAGTTCCTTGGCCTGTACCTCGACGGGGTCGGCGGTCGGCGAGGGCTTGTCCTGCTTTGCCGTGCCCGCCGACGACTTGCCGGTGTCCTTCTTCGCGCCGTCGTCGCTGCCGCTGAGCGCGTAGCCGACGCCGAGTCCGGCGCCTACGCAGACCACCACGACCGCGCCGATGATCACGGCGGGCGCGAGCTTGCGCCGCCGCCCGCCACCGCCGTGGCTGTTGCCGGAGCGGCCCTCGGGCGGGTACGGGCCCTGGGACGTGAAGGCGGGGT
>NZ_NHSG01000054.1:0-6759 GCF_020024005.1 Streptomyces purpurogeneiscleroticus | reverse complement strand
GCCCCCGCGCTGCCGGCCCCGGCCCCTCAGCTCCCCGCCGCCAGCCGCTGCCGCGCCTCCATCAGCGCGAAGCCCAGCAGATTCAGCCCCTGCCAGCGGGCCGGATCGGCGGCGCGCTCGTCGTCCGCGGCCAGCCCGATGCCCCATATGCGGTCCAGCGGGCTCGCCTCGACCAGCACCCGCTGCCCCGTGCCCAGCAGATAGTCACGCAGCGCCGCGTCCTGCCCGAACTTGTGCACATTCCCCTTGACCACGAGGTCGTACCGCGCGCGCTCCCAGGTCTCGTCGTCGAAGCCGCGCACCGAACGGCCCGCGTCCTTCGCCTGCTTGGGGTGACCCGCTCTGAGCACCCGCTGCAACGCCTGGCGGTCGCCGAACAGCCGGGCCTTGCCGGCCATCATCCAGTGCTCCGCCGTGGCGTACCGCACGCCGTCCACCATGAACGGCGCCGGCCACCACTGACTGAAGCAGCTCGCCCCCAGACTGCCGTCCCGGCGCGGCGCATGGCCCCAGAAGTACACGTACTTGCACTTCCCGCCCGACTCCAGCGCCGCGCACAGCTCCGCCACCGATCGCGGCCCGTCGGCCACGCGCGTCTCCTCCGTCATCCCCGTCGCCCCCTCTTCCCCGATCCGGTCCCACCCGGTCCTGCACCATGCCGGGATTCTGCCAGCGGGCACTGACAACGTGTCGGGCGGCGGAACGACGGATTTCGCAGAATCCGTCGCGTAACCAAAAGGAAACAACGGAATCACTTGTTGGGCCCCGCTTTCCCTGTCAAGATCGGCCATCAATTCGGGAAAGAGCTACGCCCGGCAGTGCCCGCGAACGCTCGGCCGCCGGTGGAGGAGAGCGCCATGGATCAGCGATTCGATGTCACCGAACGATTCGCCCAAGGGGCTCAGTTCATCGCTGGAGAGCTGCGCCCGGGGACCTCCGGACGCACTCAGGCCGTCACCGACCCGGCCACCGGCGAGCAGGTGTACACGTACGAACGGGCCGGGACGGCGGACGTGGACGCGGCCGTCGGCGCGGCCCGGCAGGCGCTCCCCGAATGGGCGGGCGCCACGCCCGGCGAGCGCTCCGACGCGCTGCACCGCTTCGCCGCCGTACTGGACGAGCGGGCCGAGGAGTTCGCGTACGCCGAGTCGCTGCAGTGCGGCAAGCCGATCAAGCTGAGCCGGGAGTTCGACGTCCCCGGCTCGGTCGACAACGCCGCCTTCTTCGCGGGCGCCGCGCGCCATCTGGAGGGCAAGGCGGCCGGTGAGTACAGCGGCGACCACACCTCCTCGGTCCGGCGCGAGCCGATCGGCGTCGTCGGCTCCATCGCGCCGTGGAACTACCCGCTGCAGATGGCCAGTTGGAAGGTCCTCCCGGCCATCGCGGCAGGCAACACCATCGTCCTGAAGCCCGCCGAGATCACCCCGCTGACCTCAGTGATGTACGCCCAGGCCGCGCGCGAGGCGGGTATCCCGGACGGCGTCGTCAACATCGTCTCGGGCGCCGGACAGGACGCCGGCGAGCACCTCGTCGGCCACCCCGACGTCGCGATGACCTCCTTCACCGGCTCCACCGCGGTCGGCAAGCGGGTCGCCGAGATCGCCACCGCCACCGTCAAGCGCCTCCACCTGGAGCTCGGCGGCAAGGCCCCCTTCGTGGTCTTCGACGACGCCGACCTGGACGCCGCCGTGCACGGCGCGGTGGCCGGCGCGCTCATCAACACCGGCCAGGACTGCACTGCCGCCACCCGCGCCTACGTGCAGCGCCCCCTGTACGACGCGTTCGTCAGCGGCGTCGCCGACCTGATGGCGACCGTACGGCTCGGCGACCCCTTCGACCCGGCCACCGACCTCGGCCCGCTCATCTCGCACGCCCAGCGCGACCGCGTCGCCGGTTTCGTCGAGCGCGCGCGGAAGTACGCCACCGTCGTCACCGGCGGAGAGGCGCCCCAGGGCGAACTGGCCAAGGGCGCGTACTACCGGCCCACCCTCATCGCGGACGCCGCGCAGGACAGCGAGATCGTGCAGTCCGAGATCTTCGGACCGGTGCTGGTCGTGCTGCCCTTCGACACCGACGACGAGGGCCTCGCGCTCGCCAACGACACCCCCTACGGACTCGCCGCCTCCGCCTGGAGCCGCGACGTCTACCGCACGGGCCGCGCCGTCCGCGAGATCAAGGCCGGCTGCGTGTGGGTCAACGACCACATCCCGATCATCAGCGAGATGCCGCACGGCGGATACAAGGCATCGGGATACGGCAAGGACATGTCGGCGTACTCGTTCGAGGAGTACACGCAGGTCAAGCACGTTATGTACGACATCACGGGCGTGGCCAGGAAGGACTGGCACCGCACCGTCTTCGGGGACCGCGGCTGAGAGCTGTCCGGCGCCGCACCATCCGTTCACTCCACCGGCTGACCACCGGCCGACCTCGAAAGGCCACACCGTATGGAGCACACCGCGCAGCCCGAACCGCTCTCCGCGGCGGAACTGGCCGCCATGCGGCGCAGTATGACCAACGGCCGGATGGCCCTGACCCGGCGGTCCCTGATGCGCGCGAGCGGTGCCGGGGTGCTGGCGCTCGGCGGCCCGATCGCCCTGTCGGCCTGCGGGATCCCGCCCGCGGGCCGGACGGACGCGGGCTCCTCCGACGACCACTCGCGCCAGGAGAAGCGCATCGCGTTCTCCAACTGGACCGAGTACATCGACGTCAGCGAGGACGAGAAGCACCACCCGACGCTGGAAGCCTTCACGAAGCGGACCGGCATCAAGGTCAAGTACACCGAGGACATCAACGACAACGACGAGTTCTTCGGGAAGGTCCAGGCCCAGCTCGCGGCCGGTCAGGACACCGGGCGCGACCTGATCTGCCTGACCGACTGGATGTGCGCGCGGATGATCTCGCTGGGCTGGATCCAGCCGCTGGACCCGGCCAACCTGCCGCACGCGTACACCAATCTCTCGCAGCAGTTCCGCAATCCCGACTGGGACCCCGGGCGCGCCCACTCCTACACCTGGCAGGGCGTCCCGACCGTCATCGCGTACAACAAGAAGGCCACCGGCGGCCGCAAGGTCGACTCCGTGGAACAGCTGCTGGAGGACCCCAAGCTCAAGGGTAAGGTCGCCTTCCTCTCCGAGATGCGCGACAGCATCGGCATGACCCTGCTCGACATGGGCGAGCGGCCCGAGGACGTCACCGACGACACCTTCGACGCGGCCGTCGCCCGGCTCCAGAGGGGCGTCGACAAGAAGCAGATCCGCCGCTTCACCGGCAACGACTACCTCAACGACCTCAGCAAGGGCGATCTGGCGGCCTGCCTCGCCTGGGCGGGCGACGTCGTACAGCTGCAGAACGACAACTCCGACATCGAGTACGTCATCCCGGAGAAGGGCTACACGACCGCGGCGGACAACCTCATGGTGCCCAACAAGGCGCGCCACAAGGAGAACGCCGAGCGGCTCATCGACTACTTCTACGAGCCCAAGGTGGCCGCGCAGATCGCCGCGTACATCAATTACGTGTGCCCGGTCGACGGGGTGCGCGAAGAACTCGCGAAGATCGACAAGAAGCTGGCGGAGAACAAACTGATCCTCCCCGACGAGGAAATGGCGTCCAAGTCGCACAACTTCCGCGCACTCAATGCCAAGGAGAGCAAGGAATACGCGCAGAAGTTCGCCGACCTGACCGGTGCCTGACCGCCCTTCCGCCCACCTCACCCCCGGGACCCGACACATGACAGAGCTCGCGAAGCACGACAGCAGCGGCGGCGACGTCCGGCTGTCCGGCATCAGCAAGACCTACGGCTCCTTCACGGCCGTCCAGCCGCTCGACCTGACCGTTCCCGCCGGCTCCTTCTTCGCCCTCCTGGGCGCCTCCGGCTGCGGCAAGACCACCACCCTGCGCATGATCGCGGGCCTGGAGGAACCCACCACCGGCACCGTCGAGCTGGCCGGCAAGGACGTCACCGCGCTGCCGCCCTACAAGCGCCCGGTGAACACCGTCTTCCAGAACTACGCGCTCTTCCCGCACCTGGACATCTACGAGAACGTCGCCTTCGGGCTGCGCCGCCGCGGCGTCAAGTCCGTGAAGAAGCAGGTCGGCGAGATGCTCGACCTGGTACAGCTGGGCGAGCAGGCCCGCAAGAAGCCGCAGCAGCTCTCCGGCGGCCAGCAGCAGCGTGTGGCCGTCGCCCGCGCGCTGATCAACCACCCGCAGGTGCTCCTCCTCGACGAGCCGCTCGGCGCCCTCGACCTCAAGCTCCGCCGCCAGATGCAGCTGGAGCTCAAACGCATCCAGACCGAGGTCGGCATCACCTTCGTGCACGTCACGCACGACCAGGAGGAGGCCATGACGATGGCCGACACGGTCGCGGTGATGAACGGCGGCCGCGTCGAGCAGCTCGGCGCCCCCGCCGACCTGTACGAGAACCCCGGCACCACCTTCGTCGCCAACTTCCTCGGCACCTCCAACCTCATCGCGGCGGAGATCGCCGAGGCGGGCGGCGAACAGCTGCTGCTGACGGCCGGGGACACCAAGCTGCGGCTGCCCGCCGCGCGATGTTCCGCGAGCAGCGTCCGTACGGGCGAGAAGGTGCTGGCGGGCGTGCGCCCCGAGAAGATCGCCCTCACGCACGCCGACGACGCGGGATCCATACCGGAGGGCGTCAACCGGCTGCCGGGCCGCATCAAGGACGCCAGCTTCATCGGCGTCTCCACGCAGTACGTGATCGAGACCCGAGGGGCCGGTGAACTGGCCGCCTACGAGCAGAACATCGAGCGCGACGGCCGGCTGGTGCCGGGCGCCGAGGTGGTACTGCACTGGAACCCCGCGCACACCTTCGGGTTCTCCGCCGACCAGGACATCGCCGCCGGTGCGGACGCCGACGAGGAGGCCGCGTGAGTGCCGCCACCCAGGCGCCGCCGGAGCCGGCGGCGCCCGCCCTCGAAGTGCGCAAGCCGCCCACCCGCAAGCGGCTCGTCCCGTACTGGCTGCTGCTGCCCGGCATCCTGTGGCTGCTGGTCTTCTTCGCCGCGCCGCTGGTCTACCAGGCGTCCACGTCCCTGCAGACCGGCTCCCTCGAAGAGGGCTTCAAGGTCACCTGGCACGTCGCCACCTACTGGGACGCGCTGGGGGAGTACTGGCCGCAGTTCGTCCGCTCGGTGGTCTTCGCCGCCACCGCGACGCTGCTCTGCCTGCTCCTCGGCTACCCGCTCGCCTACCTGATCGCCTTCAAGGCGGGCCGCTGGCGCAACGTCGTGATGATCCTGGTCATCGCGCCGTTCTTCACCAGCTTCCTGATCCGCACGCTCGCCTGGAAGACCATCCTCGCCGACGGCGGCCCGGTCGTGGGCGTCCTCAACTCGCTGCACATCCTGGACGTCACCAGCGCGATCGGCCTCACCGAGGGCACCCGCGTGCTCGCCACCCCGCTCGCGGTGGTCTGCGGCCTCACGTACAACTTCCTGCCGTTCATGATCCTGCCGCTCTACACCTGTCTGGAGCGGATCGATCCGAGGCTCCACGAGGCGGCGGGGGATCTGTACGCCAAGCCCGTCACCACCTTCCGCCGGGTGACCTTCCCGCTGTCCATGCCCGGCGTGGTCGCCGGCACGCTGCTGACCTTCATCCCGGCCGCCGGTGACTACATCAACGCCGAACTGCTGGGCTCCACCGACCAGAAGATGATCGGCAACGTCATCCAGTCGCAGTTCCTGCGCGTCCTGGACTACCCGACGGCGGCGGCCCTCTCCTTCATCCTCATGGCGGCCATCCTCGCCATGGTCACCATCTACATCCGCAAGTCGGGGACGGAGGACCTGGTCTGATGCGCTGGCTTCGACGCAATGCGGTGGTGATCGCGGGCCTGCTGACGCTGGCGTACCTGATCCTGCCCAACGTCATCGTGATGGTCTTCTCGTTCAACAAGCCGAACGGGCGCTTCAACTACGAGTGGCAGCGGTTCTCCACCGACGCCTGGACCGATCCCTGCGGCGTCGCCGACCTGTGCGGCTCCCTCGGACTGAGCCTGCAGATCGCGGTCTGGGCCACGGTCGGCGCCACCGTACTGGGCACCCTGATCGCCTTCGCGCTGGCCCGCTACCGCTTCCGCGCCCGCTCCTCCGTCAACACGCTGATCTTCCTGCCGATGGCGATGCCCGAGGTCGTCATGGCCGCCTCGCTGGCCACGCTCTTCCTCAACATGGGCATTCAGTTCGGCTTCTGGACGATCCTGATCGCGCACATCATGTTCTGCCTGAGCTTCGTGGTCACCGCGGTCAAGGCCCGCGTGATGAGCATGGACCCGCGGCTGGAGCAGGCCGCGCAGGACCTCTACGCGACCCCGGTGCAGACGTTCCTGAAGGTGACGCTGCCGATCGCGGCACCCGGTATCGCCGCGGGTGCGCTGCTCTCCTTCGCCCTCTCGTTCGACGATTTCATCATCACCAACTTCAATGCGGGCTCCACCGTGACCTTCCCCATGTTCGTCTGGGGATCGGCGCAACGAGGCACGCCCGTTCAGATCAATGTCATCGGAACAGCGATGTTCCTCATCGCCGTGCTCTGCGTACTGGGCGGACAATTGTTCACCGGACGCCGTAAGAGGAGCTGAGAACCATGGCACGAGCTGCCATGAACCCCACCGCCGGGCAGACCGCCCGGACGCCCGCACCGGCCGTGCACGCGCTCGCGGACGCCGCCCCCACCCCCTTCTGGCTCGCCGACCAGCGCCGGAAGGGCAGCGGGGCGGTCCGGGTCGTC
>NZ_NHSG01000053.1:0-6985 GCF_020024005.1 Streptomyces purpurogeneiscleroticus | reverse complement strand
AACCCCGGTTCCGGGACGGGGCGTGGCTGGTGGAACTGTCGCCGCTGCGCCAGGGCGGGCTGCTGGCGCACCTCATCGCCGAGGCGCTGCCGTTGGCCGACCAGACTGCCCGTCCGGTGATCGATGTACTGGCCGACTACCTGGCGGACCGGGAGCTGCTGCTGGTCCTGGATACCTGCGAGCATCTGACCGACGAGTGCGCGCTGACCGTCCAGGCGCTGGCGCGGGCCGCGCCGGGCCTGCGGATCCTGACCACCAGCCGCCGCAGCCTGAACACCCCAGGTGAAGAGGTGTTCACGGTCGATCCGCTGCCGGTCCCGGAGACCGACGACCCCGTGGCAGCGCAGGCGGATGCGGTGGTACTGCTGGCCGAGCGCGCCGCCCGAAGCATCCCCGGCTTCGAGGCCACCGACGCCGGCCGGGCGGAGCTGATCGGCCTGAGCCGGCGCCTGGAGGGCCTCCCGCTCGCCATCGAACTGGCCGCGGCCCGCCTGGGCGAGCTGTCCGTACGGGAGTTGACCGAGCGGCTGGACGACCGGTTCGCCGTCCTGGGCGAGACCGAGCAGGTGGTGGACGGGACCGAGCCCCCCTGGCATCAGGCCCTGCGGACCGCGATCGGCTGGAGCCATCAGCTGTGCAGCCCGGCCGAACGGCTGCTGTGGGCCCGGCTGTCGGTGTTCGCCGGGACCTTCGACGCCGAGACCGCCCGCCTGGTGTGCGCCGACGGACATCTGGCCGCCGAAAGCATCACGGACCTGCTGGCCGCGCTGGTCGACAAGTCGATCCTGACCTGGCAGCCCACCGGCGGCGGGGAGCGGTACCGGATGCTGGACACGCTCCGCGAATACGGCGCCGGCTGGCTGCGCCGCCTGGACGAGGAAGACGAGCTCCGCCGCCGTCACCGGGACTGCTACCGCGCCCTGGCCCACCGGGCGGATGCCGCCTGGATGGGGCCGGACCAGCTCGCCTGGTACGAGCGGACGACCGCTGAACACGCCAACTTCCGCGCCGCGCTGGACTTCTGCCTCGCCGAAGGGGACGGACACTCCGCGCAGGAGATGGGCGGGGCGCTGTGGTTCTTCTGGCTCTGCTGCGGCTTCCAGCGCGAAGGCCGCCACTACCTCGACCGAGCCCTGCAGCGGTGCCCGACGCCGAGTCCGGCCCGCAGCAAGGCGCTGTGGGCCTGCGGCACGGCTGTGCTGCAGCAGGGCGACCGCGACGCGGTCGCACGGCTGGGAAAGGAGTTCCGGGCCGACGCCGAGGCGGCGGGCAGCCCGGCCATGCTGATCGCCGCCGCCCTCCTCGACGGCGGGTACTTCATGCTGTGCGAAAGCCCCGCGCAGGCAGCCGCGGAGTTCGAGGCGGCGCCGTACACCCAAGATCACGGCGGTGAGTACCTTGGGGCGCGCCTCCTGACGTGGCTGACCCACACATTCACCCACACCGGCCTGGGGAAATACGCGGACGCCGCCGCGGCAACCGATGCCCTGCGCGCGGAGTGCGTCACGCGCGGCGAACGGTGGATCCGGGCCTACGCCGACTACGTACAGGGGCTGGCGGCGCACGGCCTCGGCCAACTGGACCAGGCCGCCACGCACGCCCGCACGGCCCTGGAGGGCAAGGCCCTGCTCCACGACAGCCTCGGCATCGCCTTGGCCATCGACCTGCTGGCCTCGCTGGCCGCCGCCACCGGACGGGGCGAGCGAGCGGCCCGGCTGCTCGGCATCGGCCAGCAGACCTGGGACACCATCGGCCGCTCCCAGATCGGCCTCCCCGAACTCCTCGCCGCCCGCGAAGCCTGCGAACGCCAAGCACGCGAGACCGCCGGGGACACCGCGTACGACGCGGCCTTCCGCAAGGGCCTGGAGGACAGCATCGACGACGGCCTCGCCTACGCCCTCCACCAGACCTGACCCCGCAGACGAACACCCGACCGGGCCGGGCGCGCCCATCATCCCGATCGCGATGTTCGATGTGGTCGCGGAGAGGATGGCTTTCGCGCTCGACGCTGCACGACGGCGAGGAGGCGGTGCTCGTCGGTATGGGGTCCCCGAAGGTGGCCCGTACGGTGCTCATGCCACCAGGGACCAGCGGACAAGTCACCCCGCCTCACACCGCCGAGAACGATTCGCGATGCGGGCCGTCACCGACCCATCAGACAGGCCCTAACAGCCGTACCCACAGAGCCGGTTGCTCCGCACAGCATTCGCCACCGTCAGGGCGCGGTCGCATGCATGCGGGAGCTCTACCCACCCGGTGGGCATCGGCTGCGGGCCCAGCTGTTCTGCACAAGCTCGGAGGTGCCATGCGGCGTGTTGGCGGACGGCGCTTCGCAGATGTCGTCGAAGGGGCGGATGACGGGCGCTGACCATGCGGTAAGCGCTGGTGGCGAGCGGCGAGCGTGGTCGTCGGCCGGTACCACTGACAGCGCTCACATCACTCGCCGTGTTCACCAAGCGGGCGCCGACTACTTCCACCGCACGCGGCACCCCACTTGGGTGAACGCCAGCGCTCTTGGGCAAAAGCCTGACCGGCCGGCTTCAGTGCACGTCGCTCTTCTGACTTGCAGCACTGATGCTGTAGGGCCGGAGGATAGGGCCGAGCGTCTGCCCCGGGGCACATAGCGAGGCGTTCGGCACCGACGAACCGTGTGTGCTGGGCCCACCGGTCAGGTCCCGGAGCCGGGTCTCTCCTAGGAAAGTGAAAGGGGCCTCGCGCTCAGGGCCGGAGCGCGGAGCTCGCCTCGTGGGCGGTGCAGACCGCCGCGGGTAGTGCACCGAGTTGCCCGAGCCGTGCGCCCCTGACCATGGCGGGGGAAACGAATGCGGAGGTGAGGCGGCTCGGTGGAGAAAGGGCGACCGGTAGTCGGCCGCCGGGCGTTGCCCGGGCGGCCGAACCACGGGGAATAGGGCCGGGGCAGATCTACTGCGAGTGAGCCGTCTGGGAGTGCTTGCTGGAGGACGGCTGGGGCTCGCATGTGGTGCGTTTGCGCAGGTGTGGGCGGGACGGTGTTGCGCGTGGGGCATCCACGTCGGCAGCGGCGGTGAGCAAGCCACTGACACGGTTGGCGAAGTCAGGCCCGGGGGTGGGGAGTTCCATATCGGGCTGGTACAGGTAGCCGGTGGCGACTGCGGTCGGGATGTAATCCATGAGTTCGGTGACGGCGGCGGAGCGGGTGCGGGCGGTGTGCTTTCCCAGGTTGCGCAAGAGGTGCAGGACCGTGGTGATGGAAGCGTTGGCGATTTGGAGGGTTGGCGGCGGGCAAGGAACAGGGGACGTGCTCGGGTGCTCTTGCGCTAAGGGCTCTGCAGAGGGGGCGGGTGCGTCGTCGGCCTGATGGAGCCACCAGTTAGCCGCGTCGTCTTCGCCGAGGGCCAGGTGGTGGAGGTAGAGGCAGTAGGCAGCAGCGGTCTGTCCGGCGCCGGCGGCGTACTGCCACCAAAAGCGAGCACCGTCGTCGGTATCGGTCAGCTGAAGGACACACGCCAGGACGAGCGCGCTGCGCGGACCGGGGACCTGATCGGTGACGAAGTCGGCGACCGCCCTGGTGGGGGTGTGAGTGACGAGGGTTTCGCACAGGGCGCGCAGGTCCTCGGCTGCTGTGCTGGAGGCAGGGGCCGGCTCGGGCGCCCGGTCGGCAAAGTTGTCGCCGGGAGGAAGGGTGGCGGGCGGGACGAAATCGCGTGGCATAGTGCGTTCGCGGACCAGCAGGGTCCTGGAGAGGAGTTCTTCGATGCGGGTCATGGGGTGTTCCCTTCGGTCTCGGGCGACGGGCAGAGGACGCTCTCCAGGAAGCGGACGGCGTGACGCTCATCGGACTGCACCGCAACCAGCGGGGCCCCGAGGAGAGCGGAGGCTTCTTCGAGGGTGAACCCGCACAGGCGACGTAGCAGCATGACGTCGAGCCGGTGGTCGGGCAGGCGGCTCATCGCCTTGAACACCTCCAGGCTCTCTGTCAGCTGGTTCATGTGGCCGGTCACGGTGGTCTGGGACTGCAGAGCGACGGTGTCGAAGGCGGCGCGGGCCAGATCGGGGCGGCCGTCCAGGTGGGGCGATTTGGCCATGACCGCGGCGCGCAGGACCTGCCAGGCGAAACGCCGAGTGTCAGGACTGGTAAGTGCATCGTTTTTCCAGCGCAGCCAGAGGATGTCGAAGGTGTCGGACACGGCGGCGTCGCGCTGGTCATCAGCGAGGAAGACCTGGGCGTAGCGGCGGTAGTCCTCCTCCACCGTCTGGCGGAAGGCGCAGTGGTCCATGGGCGGGGCCTCGGGGGTGCGGGTCAGGGTGATTTTCTCGCTGCATCCCTCGACCCACCCGCGGGTCTTGTGGGCCTCCCGCGCTGCTCGTCGCCACAGTTGGTAGAGCGGCCAGTTGGGCATCTTCAGCTCGGTGGCCAGGCTGTGGACGATCTCCCAACGCGGGTACAGCCCGACCCCGCGTAACAGCTCGGAGAGTTTCGATTTGGCGAACCGGGTGCGCTCGCTCAGTTCATTCAGAGTCAGTCCGCTGCTGAGGTAGGTGGTGCGGACGGGTTCCAGCCAGACGCGGTGAGCGCTGCCGACGTTCTCCGCGATCGGCCCGAGCTTGCGCCCGGGTCGTTGCGGGGCCGGTTGGGCGGGGTGGGCCGACGGTTCGGGAAGCGTCATCACGGGGTGTCCTCCTCCTGGTCCGCGGCCGACGCCGTCCGCTGTCCCGGCGCCGGTGCGCGCACGGCGCGGATGATCTGCTGTGCGGTGACTCCGAGAACCGGTGCCAGCGCGACAGTTGCGGCGACCTGGCCGAAGGCCACCATCGCCGCGCCCCAGGCGAAGACCGAGACGATGACGGTCACCGTGATGACCACTATTTGCTTGCTGCTCATTGAAACTTCCGTCCTGTCGACCATGCACATGGGCGGCCCAGAGGAAGCCGCCGACCTCCCGGGCAGGCGGGTGCCGAACCGCCGATGCACGGGAGGTGCATCAGCATGCATGGGCGGGGAGTTGCTACGCCACGCGATCATGGATTCACGGAACAATGACGGTCACGGAACGCACTTGGGCCGCCCTGCAGTGACCGATTCCGGGCACGTCGGCGCGCCCTTGAGGGAAAGTTCCCACTTCTCCTTGCAATCGCACCGTGACCCCACGTCAAATGGACGGTGGATGTCCTTGGTGTCGACCATGCCATCCGGCCCGCCCCGTGCCGAAGAACCTCAAGGGGCGAGCGTCACCGCTCTCGCCTGGCCGCTCCTAGAGGCCAGGCGAGAGCGGAACGTCCCGCAGGACAGCAGGACAGCAGGACCGTAGCCGGGACCACTGACAACGCTCACGCCACTCGCCGCACACACGAAGCGGCCGCCGGCCCTTCCATCATCCGCGGCACCTCGCATCCACTGGGACACGCAGGCACCCGGCGCGGGCCGCCCCCGTTCCAGGAGGTGGGACGGGGAGAGCGGAGCGAGGGCTCAACCGCGGCTTTCCAGATTGCCGAGAACCTTCTCGGCAGCCTCAACAGCCTGCGTGTTCAGTTCCTTCTCGGTCACCACGTGGCCCGGTGAGTACCTCTCCACGTACAGGAAACGGCCCTGGCCGATGTCCACGGTCACACCGGCGCTCCAGTCCTCGCCGTACATGACCTGCCGCGCGGCCATCCTCCCCTTTACCGTGACCGGGACGGCTTTTGTCGGCATCGGGTCCATCCCGTCGACGTTTCCCAGCAATGCCTTCTCGTTCTGGAACAGCGTCACGACGTAGCCGGCTGCGTTGTCCTCGTCTGGGGTCATGGAGAAGTAGCAGCTGACCCCGCCCTTGTCGGACATCGGCTCGGCCTCCCACACCCCGAGGTCGTCCTGCTGCTTCTGCGTCAACGTGCGTCCGCAGACGGAGCCTTCATCCATGTCTTCGATGCGCAGCGGCGCGAGGGCTGCCGGATGACCGGCGCTGGTCTTTGCCGCCGATGCCGGCGACTTACCGGAGGTTCCGCACCCTGTCACACTCACGGCCGTGAGCAGCAGTGCTGGCCAGATGTAAAACGGTCGGCTCATGACATCCCCCTGTCGGTGCACAGCACCGTGCCTGAAGTGGCGTGGGGGGAGCGATCATCGTAACCGGCGGATGGCCGGGACCCAATGATTCCCATCCCGTCCCTCTACCGAAGACGGAATCTTTGGGGCCGCCGCGCTTGTGCCGAGCGATCCGCCGCAACGGCACTGGTCCGGATGGCTGGCAGGGCCAGACATCGTGCCGCTCGCTGCGACTAGAGGTCGCAGAGCTGGAAGACGATCTCCCGTGGCCGCGGCCCGGAAGCCAGGCGTACCAGGGCTCCGACGCGCGCGCTGTCCAGGGGCACGGCGCTGACCCTGGCGCGGAGGCAAAATCCTTCATGCATGTCGATGACGGCCATGGCGCGGGGCCTGCCCTCTCCGCGACCGACGACGGTGACATGACGGATGACGCCGATACCGCTACTGCGCTCTCCGGCCAAGTCGGTGGAGCCGCAGGCCGGGCACAGCAGGCGCCGGAAGGCTGAGGTATGGCACCAGCGGCAACGCTGGAAGTGCAGCACACCGTCCCGGATTCCAGCCTGGGCGTCCGGCTCGCTCTGCGGTGCCGATCTCGAGACGCCCTCCCCTTCCACAGGGGCGTTGGCTGCGGTTTCGATCACTGAATGGGACATGGCGAATCTCCCTGATCGCTGCCGAGGCAGCGGAACAGTTCCGCGACGGGGGCCGGGGCTACCTTGGCCACGGACAACAAGAGGCGCACGTCGCGTGCTCACCTCGTCCGCGCCGGTGGCCGGGCCTCCGCCTGGGCCCGGACCGATGGTCCAGCCCGGTGCCCGTGGCGGAAGGGCTGAAGTGAGGTCAGTTCTTGATGTCGGTCAGTCCTTGATTTCGCAGATGACGGCGCCGGCGGTGAGGGAGGCGCCGACCTCGGCGGTCAGGCCCTTGACGGTGCCGGAGCGGTGCGCGTTCAGCGGCTGCTCCATCTTCATGGCCTCCAGG
>NZ_NHSG01000052.1:0-7032 GCF_020024005.1 Streptomyces purpurogeneiscleroticus | reverse complement strand
CCGGGGGAGGGGGCGTCGGGCGTGCGGGACGACGTGGAGCTGCGCTACCACGTGGTGCACGGCTACCGCCGAGCCTTCCGGTTCGCGGGCCGTGGCCCCGCGCTCGTGTTCCTCCACGGCATCGGGGACTCCTCCGCGACCTGGGCGGGCATCCTCCCGGCGCTGGCCAGGAACCACACCGTGATCGCCCCCGACCTGCTCGGCCACGGCGCCTCCGACAAGCCGCGCGCCGACTACTCGGTCGCCGCCTACGCCAACGGCGTCCGCGACCTGCTCGGCGTCCTCGGCATCGACCGCGCGACCCTGATCGGGCACTCGCTCGGCGGCGGGGTGGCCATGCAGTTCGCGTACCAGTTCCCCGAGCGCACCGAGCGCCTGGTGCTGGTCAGCGCGGGCGGCGTGGGGCGCGAGGTCACCCCCGTCCTGCGGGCCGTCTCCCTGCCGGTGGCCGCCGCGCTGCTCTCGGTGCTCGGCCTGCCGGGGATGCGCTGCCAGACCCGGCTGGTCGTCGGGCTGCTGAAGCACCTCGGCACGGACCTCGGGCAGGACGCGCCGGCCCTGCGCCGGCTGGTCGACGCGCTCCCGGACGCGGCGTCCCGGAGCGCATTCGTCCGCAGTCTGCGCGCCGTGGTCGACTGGCGCGGCCAGGTCATCACCATGCTGGACCGGTGCTACCTGGCCGAGGGCATGCCCACCCTGCTGCTGTGGGGGTCACGGGACGGCGTGATACCAGTACGCCACGCCTACCGCGCGCACGACGCGATGCCCGGCAGCCGCCTGGAGGTCTTCGAGGGCGCCGGGCACTTCCCCTTCACCGCCGATCCGGACCGCTTCCTCGCCGCGTTGCAGCACTTCATCGCCACGACCCGGCCGGCCGACTGGAGCCCCGAGCGGTGGCGCGAGCTGCTCAGGGCGGGCCGGCCCGGCAGCGCGGCCGGCCGGCCGGACGACGCCCGCAACCGCGCCGTGGAACGCGAGCTGCGCGACGAGAGCGAGCGCAGCGCCACATAGCGCAGTCCGTCTTTTACGGGCGGCGCCAGCTGTGGTCCGGGAGGTGGGAGCCGGCCTGCGGGCCCATCCGCAGCATGCCGCCGTCGACGGCCCACGACGCGCCCGTCACATACGCCGCGTCCGGGCCGGCGAGGAAGGCGATGACGGCGGCCACCTCACGGGCGTCGCCCGGCCTGCCCAGCGGGACGCCGGGCCGCTCCTTGGCGGTCACGTCCTCGCCCTCCTGCCCGGTCATCGGGGTGGCGATCTCGCCGGGCGCGACGGCGTTCACGTTGATGCCGTACTCGGCGAGCTCCAGGGCCATGACCTGCGTCAGCAGGCCCAGCCCGCCCTTGGCCGCGCAGTACGGGGCGGCGCCGACCCGGGGCTGGTGCTCGTGCACGCTGGTGACGTTGACGATCCGGCCGCCGTCACCCTGGTCGATCATGCGCCGGGCGGCCAGCTGGGAGCAGAGGAACGGGCCGGCGAGGTCGACGTCGAGCACATGCTGGAACGTCGCGTGATCGATGTCCAGGAAGGGCGTGGCGGTGCCGGTGCCGGCGTTGTTGACCAGTACGTCGATCCCGCCCAGCCGCTCGGCGAGCCGGTCGACGGCCTGCGCGGCCGCCGGCAGGTCCGCGAGGTCCATCCGCTCGATCTCCGCGGTCCGGCCCTTGCCGCGGACCTCCTCGGCCGTCGCCTCGGCGCCCTCCCGGTCGCTGTGCCAGGTGATGCCGATGTCCAGCCCCTGCTCGGCGAGGCGTACGGCGGTGGCCCGGCCGATGCCGGAGTCCGCCCCGGTGATCACGGCGGTACGCGGGTTCAGGTCCGGTGTCCTCACGAGGGGTCCCCCATCCGGCTCTCGGGCAGCAGCTCACGGATGTCGGGCGGAAGGACGCTGCCGAGCTTCTCGCTGAGCTCGGGCGCGAGCGCCGCGTCCAGCGTTTCGAAGACCGCGCTCGCCTCCTGCAGCGCGGCGTCCTCCGAGACCCCGCCGCGCCAGGCGATCCGTGCGGCGAACGTCGTCAGGTCGAACCGTTCCGCCGTGTGGTGCTCCGCAGGGTCGTCGCCGCCCTCGTGCGCGGCGACCACCCGGCGGAGGTGCTCGCCGGCCTCCTGCGGCAGCTGGGCCGCCAGATGTTCGGCGAGACCGTCCGGGATGCGCTCCGCCAGCGTCTCCAGCGTCGCCCGTACCGCGCGCTCAGCCGCCCCGCGGTCGGGGAGCGCGGCCCCTGCCTGCACCAGCCGCAGGAACTCGTCGTGACGCATGATCATTCATCCTTCCGTGCCGTCGACACGCAGCCGTACCTGCTCCGCCAGCCGCGCAAGGCTCCGGTCCAGCGCGGCCTCCACGGCCTCGCGGCCCGGGTCGTGGGACGCCTCGAAGAAGGACAGGTGAATGGTCACCTCGCTCGCCCCGCTCCCGATGCCGGCCACCTGGAGCCAGCCCGCGTAGCTGCCGCTCTCCCGGGTGCCCCATTCCAGGCGCTGCTGATCCGGCTGGGCCCGGAAAAGAGCGGACGCGTCCTCGCCCGTACGGTCCTCGTGCACCGTTACCGCCGGCAGCTCCTCCTCCCGTACGTGCAGCTCCGCCGGCATCCAGGAATCGAGCCGCGACACATCGCTCGCCTGATCGAAAACGTGCTCGGGCAGCGCCGGCATCGTGCGGGAACGCTCGTACTCGCTCATGCCACATCTCTCCTCGGTCCGAAGCGGCCTGGAACGGTCCCGGTCGGTCCCGATCGGCCTCGCTCGATCGGTCCGGACCGGTCCGAACGCTTCCACGGAACGCCTGCCCCGAGACGGCGTCCGGCGGCGCACAACCACCCGATTGCAGGGGGATGGGGGCGATTCGTCGCCGCCCGTTTCCCGGCGGATTTTCATTGATCGGCCTTGGCCCGTCACAATCACCGGGCGACCTTCCCTGTTTTCTCAGCGGACTCGGTCCTGCCCACGCGGCGCGGCTGCCTCAGCCGCCGTGGGTCCGGGCGCCGCCGCTTCGGGGTGGGCGCGACAGGTTCACAGGGCGGAACGATCTCCCTACGAGGAGGCACATAATTGGAAGGAAGGCTGGCCATGACGACGGATGCGCGTGGTGAGGTCGAGGAGTTCATCCTGGGGGAGCGGTTCGCCTGCCTGGCGGGCCGGTCGGCCTGGCGCCGGGGCGGCATAACCCACCGGCATTACGACCGGATGGGGAGTACGGAAGCCGCCCGGCTGATGGCGTTCGATCTCGCGGAATTCGTCGGCTCGGCGGACTGGAGTCCCCGGACGTTCACCAGCTTCATCGCGACCTTCGAGCAACCTCGCGGGGTCGATGAGCTGCGGTTCGAGGAGCTTCTCTGGCAGCAGCTGCAGCTGCTCCACGAGCAGGACGCGGAATCCCATAGCTGGGCCGAGGGCTATTCGTCCGATCCGCAGTCCGGGCAGTTCGCGTTCAGCGTGGCCGGCCATCCCTTCTTCGTGATCGGTCTGCACGAGACGCACCGCCGCTGGGGCCGCCGGCCTCCCTTCCCGATGCTGGCCTTCAATTCCCACGAGCAGTTCGACCTGATAAAGGGCGCCGGCATGTGGGACCGGCTGGCGGACAAGATACGCAAGCAGGACATCAAGCTGCAGGGGGACATCAACCCCAACCTGTACGAGTACGAGCAGCTCTCCGAGGCCCGCCGCTACTCCGGCCGCCCCAAGCCCGCCGACTGGCAGTGCCCCTTCGCCGCCCGGGAAGCCGGCCACGAAGCCACCGGGGAGGCCGAGCGGGAGCCGGCGGAGGAGCGCGAGCGCGAGCTGACCGCCTCGGGGGCGTAACCGCGAGTCCGGCGGCGGTGGCACAGTCACGCACCGTCGGGCACAGCCATGTACGCCCACGCACAGCCACCGGGCCTCAGCGCCCGTGGCTGTGCCGACCGGGCGGCCGCGGCCCGGTTCTCGTACAGCTACGGCCAGGTGGCGTGCAGCACTGCACGGGGCATCCGGTATCCGGCATCTCCTACGGGTCCCGCGGGGGTTTTCCCCCATCACGGCCCGGGGGATCGCTCCATGTCCCGGCGGAGCGGCCGACAGGCATGATCCCTGCATGACTTCACGGGGCACAAAAATCCGGATTCTGGCTGGTGCGGCGGTCCTCGGCAGTGTGTCCGCCCTGCCGGCTCCGGTCCCGGCGGCGGCCGACTCCCACAGCGAGCGGGCGCGCGGCGGGGCCGTCGTCTCCGTCGAGCAAGCGGCCGACCTCACAGCGGAGGAAGTGGCCGGGGAACTCCGGGGAAAGATCGACTCGTCCCGGGTCCGCTACGGCGTGACCGCCTATCGCGTCACCTACCGCACCACTGACAGCGCCGGCGCCCCCACGACCGCGAGCCAGCTCGTCGTCCTGCCCAGGAACGGCGCGCGCCGCCTGTCCACCGTCTCCTGGCTGCACGGCACCACCGTCCACCGCAAGGACGTCGCCTCGGAGAATCCGCAGTCGAACGACCGGCTCGTCGCCCTGCTGTTCGCCTCGACCGGGCGGGCCGTTTCGGCGCCCGACTACGTGGGCCTCGGCTCGGGCGAAGGCTTCCACCCCTACGGTGACCCCCGGGCCACCGTCGCGGCCTCGGTGGACGGCCTGCGCGCGGCCCGGACCCTTGCCCACCGGAACGGCCGGGAGCTGAAGCGGAAGGTCCAGGTCAGCGGGTTCTCACAAGGCGGCCCCGCGACCATGCTGGTGGGCCGGGCGCTCCAGCAGCAGCGCGCCGACCGCTACTTCAGACTCGGGGCGCTCGCCCCGGTCAGCGGCCCCTTCCACCTCTCGGCCTTCGAGGCCGCCGCGGCCGACGACAAGATCGCCAAATCCGGCATCTACCTCGCTTACTTCGTCACCGCCTGGAACAAGACGTACGGCCTCTACACATCACCCGGCGACGTCTTCCGTTCCCCCTACGACAGCAAGGTGGAGGGGCTCTTCGACGGCCATCACACCACCGGGCAGATCGTCGGCGCACTCCCGGCGGCCTCCAGGGACCTGTTCACCGAGGACTTCCTGAACAAGATCCGCAACCCCGGCGGTGTCCTGAAGGACAGGCTTCGCCCGATGGACACCACGTGCGACTGGCGGCCGAACGTACCGGTGGAAATCTTCCACGGCCGGGGCGACAAGGACGTCGACTTCCGCCACGCCGCGTACTGCGCCGACCAGTTGACGAGCAACGGCGCCGCACACCGGCTGACCGACGTCGGCGACTACGACCACAATGCATCGGTGCGGCAAGCCCTGCCCCGCATCATCGAGTTCTTCGACGAGTCGGCGAAGACCGACTGAAGCGCGCCACCGGCAGCGGCCGGGAGCAACGGCGGGGACAGCACCCACCGGGTTCGTGCCGCACCCGTGCCCCTCACCGCTGTGCCGACCGGGCCGCCGTGGCCCCGGCTGTGCCGACCGGGTGGCCTTGCCGCGCCCGCGGCCTGTCAGGTCGCACCCGGTCGCCCGGCGTGCCGAAGATGCACCGTGATCTTCGGCAACCGGCTCCGCAGGAGCGCTTCCGCACCCCGCCCCAAGCCCAGGCCCAGGACCGGCCCCGGCCTGCGCGCCGCACTGGCCCTCCTGGGCGCCGCCTCCCTGGGCGCGGCAGCCCTGCCCGCCGTCCCGGACGCCGCCGCGACCCCACCACCGGCCGGCCGCCCCACAACCCCCGCCGAGCAGCGCCTCGACGCACACCTGGACGCCATCCGGCACGACCCGCGGGCCCTGCGCGCGTTCATGCGGGCCCTGCCCAAGGGCGGTGACCTGCACAATCACCTCACCGGCGCCGCGTCCACCGAGCTGCTCGTCCGCCTCGCCGCGCAGGACGGGCTGTGCATCGACCGGACCGACACGGCCCTGCCGCCGCCGTGCCGCGCCGGCACCCGCCCCGCCGCCGACACCCGCACCGACCCCGCCTTCCGGCAGCGCCTGATCCGCGCCTGGTCGATGCAGGACCTCCCGCCCGGCGCATCCGGGCACGACCACTTCTTCGCCGCCTTCGACAAGTTCGACGAGGCCGTCAAGCGGCACACCGGTGAGCTGCTGGCCGACGTGACCGACACCGCGGCCGCGCACCACCAGTCGTACCTCGAGACCATGATCACCCCGGCCGCGGCCGCCACGCGCCGGCTGGCCGCCGACATCGAGTACGACACCGACCCGGCCCGGATGCACCGCGCGCTGCTGGCCGGCGGCAAGCTGGACCGAGTGGTGCGCGACGCCCGGCGGGAGGCCGACCGGGACACGGCCGTCTTCCGCCGCACGGCACACTGCGACACCCACGCCCCGGCCCCCGGCTGCCGCGTGACCGTCCGCTTCATCTCCCAGGGCATCCGGTCCGAGGCGCCCGAGCAGGTCTTCACGCAGCTCGCGCTCGGCATGCGGCTGGCCGAGCGCGACCGGCGGTTCGTCGCGGTGAACCTGGTCGCGCCGGAGGACGGCGAAACCGCCCTGCGCGACTACCGCCTCCACATGCGGATGCTCGACTACCTGCACGGCGTGTACCCCCGCGCGCACATCACCCTGCACGCCGGCGAACTCACGCCCGGCCTGGTCAAACCCGCCGACCTGCGCTTCCACATCCGGGAAGCCGTCCACACCGGCCACGCCGAGCGCATCGGCCACGGCGTGGACCTGGCGCACGAGGACGGCGCCGAAGAGCTGCTGCGCACCATGGCCCACCACGGCATCGCCCTCGAATCGCCGCTGACGAGCAACGCCCAGATCCTCGGCGTCAGCGGGGACGCCCACCCCTTCCAGCGCTACCGCCGGGCGGGTGTACCGGTGACGCTCGCCACCGACGACCCCGGGATCTCCCGCACCGACATCAGCCACGAGTACCAGCGCGCCGCCACCACGTACGACCTGAGCTACCCCGAGCTGAAGGACCTCGCCCGCACCTCGCTCAAGGAAGCCTTCCTGCCCGGCCCCGGCCTCAAGACGCACCTGCAGTGGCGGCTGGAGAACGCCTTCCACCGCTTCGAACAGCGCGAACTCCACAGGCATTGATCCCCATGACCACCGTGCCCAAGACCACCGCGCCC
>NZ_NHSG01000051.1:0-7006 GCF_020024005.1 Streptomyces purpurogeneiscleroticus | reverse complement strand
CCCGCCCGTCCCCGCCGTCGCCGACCTCCCCGACGCGACGGTCCGGCTGGCCGGCTGCTGTACCCCCGTGCCGCCCGACAAGGTCACCGGCTTCGCCGTACGGGGCGGCATCGTGACCGTGCACCGTGCCCTGTGCCCGGCCGTGGCCCGGATGGCGGCGGCCGGGAGGGCGCCCGTAGGGGTGCAGTGGCGACGCTCGGCCGCTCCGGACCAGGGCTGCCGCGTCACTCTGCTCGCCGAGGCGTTCAGCAGGCCCCGGCTGCTGGCCGATCTCACCGAGGCCATCGCCGCGCAGGGCGCCGCCGTCGTCTCCGCCGACGTGGAGCCGCCGCACGAGCAGCGCGTACGGCACACGTACACGCTGCACCTCCCGGACGCCGCCGAACTGCCCTCCCTGATGCGGGCGATGCGCCAGGTACCGGGCGTCTTCGACGTCCTGCGCGCGGGTCGCAGCCGCCCGGCCGCGACCATCCGCCTCTGAGGCGCGCGTCCGCGAGGCGTCTCCTTGAGGCGCGCGTCTCCGAGGGCGGCCCCCGGACGCGGGGTATGGCGACGCGCCCGGGAAGCGACCGGAACCGCTCATTCGGGTGCTGCGCTGCCGTGCCGCCGTTCACAAGCGCGGCCGTACTGGTAGCGGTAACGCATGCCCTCTATGTCCCGCCGTACCGCGTCCCCCACTGGCCAGGCGCCGGACCTGCCGCGCCCCTCCGTGCCGCGCCGCCTCAAGGCCCGCCGCCGTGCCGTTCCGGCGGTGCTGGCCGTCGGTGCCCTCCTCGCGGCGGGCGCGCCGGAGCCCGGCCCCCAGGGGCTCGGCGACCGCCTCTACCCGCACCTCGGCAACCCCGGCTACGACGTCGGCGCGTACGACATCGCCATGAAGTACTCCGGACGCAACGACGCCCCGCTGGACGCCGTCACCACGATCACCGCCCGGGCCACCGGCCACCTGGACCGCGTCAACCTCGACTTCGCCCGCGGCAGCGTACGGTCCGTGCACGTCAACGGGGTCCCCGCGCGGTACGCCACGCACGACGAGGACCTCGTGGTCACCCCGGCCCGCCCCGTCGAACCGGGCCAGAGCATGCGGATCGTCGTCCGGCACACCAGCAACCCCAAGGGCGGCAAGGACGGCGGCTGGGTCCGTACGGGCGACGGACTGGTCATGGCCAACCAGGCCGACGCCGCGCACCGCGTCTTCCCCGGCAACGACCACCCCTCCGACAAGGCCGACTTCACCTTCCGGATCACCGCGCCCCGTGGCATCACCGCCGTCGCGAACGGCCTGCCCCTCGGGCGCAGCGCCCGCGGCCCGGCCACCACCTGGACGTACCGCTCGCTGCACCCGATGGCCACCGAGCTGGTCCAGGTCTCCCTGGGGAAGTCCGCCGTCGTCCGCCGCCAGGGACCGCACGGGCTGCCCCTGCGGGACGTCGTACCGGCCGCCGAGCGCAAGAAGCTGGAGCCCTGGCTCGCCAAGACGCCCGGGCAGATCGCCTGGCTGGAGCGCCAGGTGGGCCAGTACCCCTTCGAGACTTACGGGGTGCTGCTGGCCGACGCCGAGACCGGCTTCGAGCTGGAGACGCAGACGCTGTCGCTGTTCGAGAAGCACCTCTTCGCCACCGACCGGCTGCCGTCCTGGTACGTGGAGTCACTGATGGTGCACGAGCTGGCACACCAGTGGTTCGGCGACAGCGTCAGCCCGCGCACCTGGTCCGACCTGTGGCTGAACGAATCGCACGCCACCTGGTACGAAGCGCTCTACGCGGACCGCGCGAGCAAGGGCAGGGCCTCCATGGAGGACCGCATGAAGCGCGCCTACCAGGAGTCCGACGGCTGGCGCGCGGCCGGCGGGCCCCCGGCGGCCCCCAAGCCCCCCGAGAAGGGCGAGAAGATCGGCATCTTCCGGCCGGTGGTCTACGACGGCAGCGCGCTCGTCCTGTATGCGCTGCGCGAGCGGATCGGCGCCGCGAACTTCGACCGCCTGGAGCGCGCCTGGTACGAGCAGCACCGCGACGGTGTTGCCGGCACCGCCGACTTCGCGGCGCTGGCCTCCCGCATCCACGGCAAGGATCTCTCCGGCTTCCTGCACGCCTGGCTGTACGACACCCGTACGCCGCCGATGCCCGGCCACCCGGACTGGCGCGTCAAGAAGGAGCAGGCGCAGCCCGGCCCGAAAGGCCGCGCATCCTGACCCCGGGGCCACCTCCGCCGCGCTCACCAGGGACAATGGGGAGGCAGGAAAACTCGCGTGACGGGCGTCACCGGCCGTGCGACCATCGACGGGCCGACGCCGGGACCGCCGGGAATCTCCCGGGGCGTCCGGACGTTGTCACGATCGAGAGTCCCGAGGCCCCTCAGGGGCCTCCGAGGGACGTCCCAACGACACAAAGGATCAAATGACCTCCTCTTCTTCCCTTCCTCAGCAGGACCGACAGCGCCTCCACGAGAGCCTTCGGGCCGACGCCCTGATGGAAGAGGACGTCGCCTGGAGCCACGAGATCGACGGGGCGCGTGACGGCGACCAGTACGACCGTTCCGAGCGCGCGGCCCTGCGCCGCGTGGCGGGCCTGTCCACCGAGCTCGAGGACGTCACCGAGGTCGAGTACCGGCAGCTGCGCCTGGAGCGCGTGGTGCTGGTGGGCGTATGGACCTCCGGGACGGTCCTCGACGCGGAGAATTCCCTCGCGGAGCTGGCCGCACTGGCCGAGACCGCGGGCGCGCTGGTGCTGGACGGTGTGATCCAGCGCCGTGACAAGCCGGACCCGGCGACGTACATCGGCTCGGGCAAGGCCCAGGAGCTGCGCGACATCGTCCTGGAGTCCGGCGCCGACACCGTCGTCTGCGACGGTGAGCTGAGCCCCGGCCAGCTGATCCACCTGGAGGACGTCGTCAAGGTCAAGGTGGTCGACCGGACCGCCCTGATCCTCGACATCTTCGCCCAGCACGCCAAGTCCCGGGAGGGCAAGGCGCAGGTCGCGCTGGCACAGATGCAGTACATGCTGCCCCGGCTGCGCGGCTGGGGTCAGTCGCTGTCCCGGCAGATGGGTGGCGGTGGCTCCGGTTCGGCGGGCGGCGGCATGGCCACCCGTGGTCCCGGTGAGACCAAGATCGAGACGGACCGGCGGCGGATCCGCGAGAAGATGGCGAAGATGCGCCGGGAGATCGCGGAGATGAAGACCGGGCGCGACATCAAGCGCCAGGAACGCCGGCGCAACAAGGTCCCCTCGGTAGCCATCGCGGGGTACACGAACGCGGGCAAGTCCTCGCTGCTCAACCGCCTCACCGGCGCCGGTGTCCTGGTGGAGAACGCCCTGTTCGCCACCCTGGACCCGACCGTCCGGCGGGCCGAGACGCCCAGCGGGCGGCTCTACACCCTGGCCGACACGGTCGGCTTTGTCCGGCACCTCCCGCACCACCTCGTCGAGGCGTTCCGCTCCACGATGGAGGAGGTCGGCGACTCCGACCTCATCCTGCACGTGGTCGACGGCTCGCACCCGGTGCCCGAGGAGCAGCTGGCGGCCGTCCGCGAGGTGATCCGGGACGTCGGCGCGACCGACGTGCCGGAGATCGTGGTCGTCAACAAGGCGGACGCGGCCGATCCGCTGGTGCTGCAGCGTCTGCTGCGCCAGGAGAAGCACGCCATGCTGGTGTCGGCCCGCACGGGCCAGGGCATCGAGGAGCTGCTCGCCCTGCTCGACGAGGAGCTGCCGCGGCCCAGCGTCGAGATCGAGGCGCTGGTCCCGTACACCCACGGCCAGCTGGTCTCGCGGGCGCACGCCGAGGGCGAGGTGATCTCCGAGGAGCACACCGCGGAGGGCACGGTCCTCAAGGCCCGCGTCCACGAGGAGCTGGCGGCAGAGCTGCAGCCGTACGTACCGGCGGCCGCGGGCAGCTGACCCGCACGGGCCTGCGCCCGAAGGGCCGTACGACCGACGCACGAGGGCCCGCTCCCCATCAGGGGGAGCGGGCCCTCGTACATGTCCGCTACAGGAGCGCCGTGCCGGCTACTGGTTCGCGAACTTCTCGCTGATGCCCTCGTACACGCTCTTGGCCTCCGCGCCCAGGTGCGGCCCGGCCAGCCAGTCGGCCGTCACCGGCCCGATCGAGGTGTTGGACACCAGCGCCGTCCGGCCCTGCTGGTCCTTGGTGAACCACGGTCCGCCGGACGAACCGGCCGTCATCGTGCAGCCGATCCGGTACATCGTGGGCTGCACGGTGTCCAGCGAGAGCCGGCCGGGCTTCCCGGGGCACTGCTGCAGCGTCTGGCCGTCGAACGGCCTGGCGGCCGGGTAGCCCTGCGCGGTCATCGACGCGATCTTCGGCACGGCCGGCGCGTTGAACTGCACCGGGTAGGCCGTCCCGACCGTCTCCTCCAGCGACTTGGTGTTGCCCGCCTCCGGCTTCACATGCAGCACGGCGAAGTCGTACGGCGCGCCCTCGCCGCCGGTCTTCGCGCCCCCGTCGATCCACTGCTGCGAGGTCTGCGCGGCGTCGGCCCAGAACACGCCCTTCGGGGCCAGCTGTTCCTTCGTCGCACCCTGCAACTCGGCGGCGGACCTGCCGCTGTCGTTGTACGAGGGCACGAAGGCGATGTTGCGGTACCAGCCGCCGCTCTTGCCGGCGTGCACGCAGTGCCCCGCCGTCCACACCATGTTCGACTTGCCGGGGTTCGCCGGGTCCTCGACCACCGCGCCCGAGCAGACCATCGAGCCCTCGGGGCTGTCGAAGAAGACCTTGCCGACGCCGGGCGCGTTCGTGCTGTACGGCGCGCTCACCGGCTGCGCCTCCACGGGTGCCGGCTCGGGGTCGGTGACGCCCTGGTCACCGGAGATGTCCTCCGGCTGGACCGGCTCGGTGGGCTGCTCGGCGTCCTTCATCCGGTCCGGGTCCCACAGCCCCTTGATGTAGGGGTTCACGAACTGGCCGGCCTCACGCAGCCACTTGTCCTTGTCCCAGTTCTTCCACTCGCCGTGCTTCCAGTCGTCCAGGTTCACGCCGAGGTCCTTGAGCTTGTCCTGCAGCTCCTTGGGGATCTTCAGCTCGCCGCCGCCCGGCTGGTCCACGGCCGACTGGTCCGGCTGCGCACCGGCGCTGTCGTCCGAGGGGCCGCAGGCGGTGGCGGTCAGCGCCAGCGCGCCGACCAGCGCGACCGCGGCGATGCCACGCGTGGTGCGGCGTCCGGCACGTGGCCGGGCGGCGGACGGGCGGATGGATCGCATGACTGGATTCCCCCTGGGTGTGTTCGGCGACCGCTGCGACGATCGTCGGGCGAGCGCGTTCGCGACCGTCCGGTGACCGTTGGCGATCGGTATGGACTTGTTCGGACCGTTCCGCCCGTTCGGGTGGCAGGTCCGGAATGCAGAGCCCCACTATGCCGGTGCCGTGGGGGACGGCACCGGGCGGGTCCGCGGTTCCGGCCGCCAAGGATCTTTGGTGAGGCCGTGATCCGGTGCTCGTGACGTCGTTGGTACGTACGGGGGACGGCCGGTCCGTGTTCACGGGGCGGCCCACAGAGCCGGTGACCGGCGCCGACGAGCGCGCCGGGAGCCCGTGGAACAGCAGGAGGACAACACCGCCGTGGCCTTGACCCAGCCTCCGCCGATGGCACCGCCGCTGGACCGTGAACAGATCCTGCGGAGGCAGTCGCTCCGCGAATCCGCAGCCCGTACGTATGCGCGTTCGCTGCCCATCGTCCCGGTCCGCGCCCGCGGGCTGACGATCGAGGGCGCGGACGGCCGCCGCTACCTCGACTGCCTCTCCGGCGCCGGCACGCTCGCGCTCGGCCACAACCACCCCGTTGTGCTCGAAGCGATTCGCGCCGTTCTGGACTCCGGTGCGCCCCTGCATGTGCTGGATCTCGCCACCCCCGTCAAGGACGCCTTCACCACCGAGCTGTTCGCCACCCTGCCGCGGGAGCTGGCCGAGCACGGGAAGGTGCAGTTCTGCGGCCCGGCCGGCACGGACGCGGTCGAGGCCGCGCTGACGCTCGTCAGGACAGCGACCGGACGCGACGGCCTGATGGCGTTCACCGGCGCGTACCACGGCATGACGGCGGGGGCGCTCGCCGCGTCCGGGGGCGCTCGGGACATCTCCGTGACCCGGCTGCCGTATCCGTACGCCTATCGCTGCCCGTTCGGGACCGGCGGCGGAGCAGTCGGCGACGGAGACGGAGACGGCGTCGGGCAGGATGCCGGGAGCGGGGGCGCGCACGCCGCCGAGCACGGCGCGGAACTGGCCGCGCGCTGGGCGGAGAACGCGCTCGCCGACCCCAAGAGCGGGGTGCCGCGCCCGGCCGGCATGATCCTGGAGCCCGTCCAGGGCGAGGGCGGGGTGATCCCCGCGCCCGACAGCTGGCTGCGCCGGATGCGCGAGCTCACCGCCGCGCACGACGTCCCGCTCGTCGTCGACGAGGTACAGACCGGCGTCGGCCGCACCGGCGCCTTCTGGGCGATCGACCACAGTGGCATCGTCCCGGATGTCCTCGTCCTCTCCAAGGCCATCGGCGGCAGCCTGCCGCTCGCGGTGATCGTCTACCGCGAGGAGCTGGACACCTGGCGCCCCGGCACGCACGCCGGCACCTTCCGCGGCAACCAGCTCGCGATGGCGGCCGGCGCCGCGACGCTCGCGTACGTACGCGAGAACGGCCTCGCCGCCCACGCCGCCGAGCTGGGCGCGCGGATGCTCGCCCGGTTGCGCGGCCTGGCCGCGCACCACGACTGCATCGGCGACGTCCGCGGCCGCGGCCTGATGCTCGGCGTCGAACTGGTCGACCCGGAAGGGCCCGTGGGCCCGGACGGCGCCCCGCCGCCCGGGTCCCGGCTGGCCGCCGCGGTCCAGCAGCAGTGCCTGGACCGCGGGCTGATCGTGGAGCTCGGCGGCCGCGGCTCCGCCGTCGTACGCCTGCTCCCACCGCTCACGCTCACCGACGAACAGGCCGACGCTGTACTCGACCGCCTCGCCGACGCCATCGCGGCGGCGGTCCGTCCCACCCCCGGACCGACGGGTT
>NZ_NHSG01000050.1:0-6673 GCF_020024005.1 Streptomyces purpurogeneiscleroticus | reverse complement strand
CCCGCTTCCGCCCGGCCCAGCTCGCCCCGGATCCCCCCGCGCAGCATCCGCGACAGCCCCAGGGCCGCCGTGCGGACGGCCGGGGCGAGCTGGGCCGGGCGGAAGCGGGCGCGGGGGACGGCGACGGAGATCGCGGCCACGGCGTCGCCGCCCGCGAAGACCGGCGCCGCGATGCAGCTGACCCCGAGCACGGCCTCCTGCTCCTCGTAAGCGAGCCCGGACACCTGGGTGTTCTCCAGCGCCATCCGCAGCCGCGCGGGGTCGGTGAGCGAGTGCGGCGTCAGTCTCGGCAGCGGCCCGGCCAGTACCTCCTCGGTCAGCTCGGTGCCGCCGAACGCCAGCAGCGCCTTGCCCACGCCGGTACAGCTCAGCGGCAGGCTGTGGCCGATGTGCGAGGGCAGCTGGAGCGCGTCATGGCCGTGGATGCGCTCCAGGTAGACCACCTCCATCCCCTCGCGCACGCCGAGATGCACGGTCTCGCGGGTGGCCTCGAAGAGGTCCTGGAGGAACGGCAGCGCCGCCTCGCGCAGATCCCGCCGCCGCGGCACCAGTGAGCCCAGCTCGAAGAGCCGGCCGCCGAGCCGGTAGCGGACGTCGTCCGTGCGCTCCAGCCAGCCCAGCCGTACGAGGTCCGCGGCGAGCCGGTGAACGGTCGGCTTGGGCAGGCCCGTGCGCTGCGCCAGTTCCGCCAGCCGGTACGGACCGCCGGTCGGGCGGAAGGACTCCACGATCAGGGCGGCCTTGTCGAGCATGCTCGACCCGGTTGCGTTGGCTGCGTCGTTCCGTGTCACGGAACAAACATTGTCCCGTCCACGGCGCCACGTCCATACCGGAGCCGCATGCCCGTCCCTTCGGACGCTCACCCGGCTTCCCTCAACTGCCGATCGCACGCCGCCCCCATGCGGTCAGGACAACAGCGACTCCGCCACGTCGGCCGCCCGTGCCGTACCGCCCTCGGCCCGCACCTCCTCGCGCAGCGCGGCCGAGCGGCGGGCCACCTCCGGGTCGGAGGTCAGCGCCAGCAGCGCGCCCCGCAGCGCCTCGGGGGTGGCGTCCGCGGTGTCGATCCGCCGGGCCACGCCGAGCGACACCAACTGGTCGGCGTTGCCGAACTGGTCGGCGCTCTGCGGCACCGCAATCATCGGCACACCCGTGTACAGGCCCTCGTTGCAGCCGCCCATCCCGGCGTGCGTGACGAACGCGTCGGCCCGCTCCAGGATCGCCAGCTGCGGAACCCAGGAGTGCACTTCCACGTTCCGCGGGATGGAGCCCAGCTCCGCCGGATCGGTGTGCTTCCCGACCTGGAGCACCACGTGCCAGTCCGGCAGGTCACCGAAGGCCGCCAGACACCGCCGGTAGAACTCCGGCTGCTGGGTGAAGGCCGAACCCAGCGAGATCAGCAGGACGTTCCGGGCGCCGGCGGGGCGGTTCCAGCCGCCCTGGTCGCTCCGGTCGCCGAGGCAGGGCCCTACGAAGGTCACCGCTTCGGTGTCCACCTTGTCGGCGTGCGGCTGCATGGCCCGCGGGATCGTCGCCACCGCCCGCGCGGGGCGGCCGGAGAAGTCGCCCGGCTCCAGCGTCGTGGCGCCGTTGCCGGCCAGCCAGTCGGCGAACTTCGCGAAGTACGCGTCGGCCCCGGGGAGTGCCCGGATCTGCGCGTCGATGTCGTCCTCGCCCGTGCCGCTCCACCCCACGTACGTCGGCGAGATCTGGAGCGTGGGCCGCCCCTGGGACTCGGCGAGCGCGCGGCCCGCGTAGCCGCCGATGTCGTACAGGTACAGGTCGGCGGGGTCGTCGTCGTACAGCGCGTGCAGTTGCGGCAGCATCTGGACGGCGTCGTCGAAGAAGACGGTCATCCCTCCGACCGGGTCCTCGGGCCAGGTGCTGCCGGTCACCGGCGGAAGGGTGGAGCGGTACGGGCGCAGTTCGGCGCCGGTCGAGGTGACCAGGTCGGCCAGGAACGGGTCGTTGGCGTACGTGACGCGGTGGCCGCGCGCCACCAGCTCCCGGATGATCTCGATACCGGGGAGGGTGTGGCTGATGACGGGATTGCCGATCATCGCGATATGGGCGCGGCGCGGCGACGTACCGGAGGTACGGGAAGTCATGGAGGATCACTCACTTCAGGTCTACGGAGGAGCAGGACACGGCGGCCCGGCGCCTGGCACCTCGTGGTGCGGCGCGGGCGGGCGGCGCGGCGGGGCGAGCCGCCGCCGGGGCCGCGTCAGCCGTAGATCTGGTGGTGATGCATGGCGTCAACGTAACCTCGTGTGCCGGACGCGGCCAACCGATTTTTCCGAGACCCAGCGGCCAGGGGGAGCGCACATGACGGACATCGTGGAACTCGACGGGTTAGTACCGGACTTCACCAGCGATCCGTATCCGCACTACGCCGCGCTGCACGCCCGCGGCCCGGTGCACCGGGTGCGGCTGTCCGACGGCCAGGAGGTCTGGCTCATCGTCGGCCACGAGGAGTCCAGGGCCGCGCTGGCCGACCCCCGGCTGAAGAAGGACTGGTCGGCCCACCCGCAGTGGCAGCCGCCGGAGGGCACCCGCCAGCTCCTCGCCAACATGCTGCAGAGCGACCCGCCCCGCCACACCCGGCTGCGGAAGCTGGTCACCAGGGCCTTCACCGCCCGCGCCATGGAGGCGCTGCGCCCCGCCGTCCAGCAGATCACCGACGGCCTGATCGACACCATGCTCGCGAAGGCGGCGGACGGCCGCGCCGACCTCGTGGAAGCGCTCGCCTACCCGCTGCCCATGACGGTCATCTGCGAGCTGCTCGGCGTGCCGGACCTCGACCGTGAGCGGTTCCGCCGCTGGTCGGACGCGTTCGTCACCGCCAACGGGCCGTCCGGCAGGGACGGCACGGAAGAGGCCGAACTCGCGCACTACCTCGCACAGCTCATCCAGGACAAGCGGCGCACCCCGGGCCCGGACCTGTTCAGCACCCTCATCCGCACCACCGACGACGACGGCGACCGGCTCTCCGGCGACGAACTGGTGGGCATGGCCTTCCTCCTGCTCGTCGCCGGCCACGAAACCACCGTGGGCCTGATCGCCAACGGCACCCTCGCCCTGCTGCGCCACCCGGACCAGCTCGCCGCGCTGCGTGCGGACTGGGGGCTGCTGGACAACGCCGTCGAGGAGATGCTGCGGTACGACGGGCCCGTGGAGACCAGCACCTGGCGGTACGCGGCGGAGCCGGTGGAGATCGGCGGCACGGTGCTGCCGGCCGGGGACACCGTGGTCGTCGCGCTGGCCTCGGCCGCCCGCGACGCCGGCCGGTTCACGGACGCCGACCGCTTCGACATCACCCGCGACACCCGCGGCCATCTCGCCTTCGGGCACGGCATCCACTACTGCCTGGGCGCCCCGCTGGCCCGCATGGAGGGCCGCATCGCCGTCCGCACACTCCTCGAACGCTGCCCGGACCTCGCCCTGGACGCCGACCCCGCCGCACTGACCTGGCGCCCCGGCATCCTCATGCGCGGCCCGGTCCGGCTGCCGGTACGGGTGCGCTGACAGGCGGTACGCGTGCGCTGAAAGGCGGTACAGGTGCGCTGAAGGCGGCACGGATGCGCTGAAAGGCGCTGCGGGCTTAAGCTCTTGATCTTGCCGAGCCCTTGCCGAGCTCTTGTCGGTGCATGCCGGCCCAGGAGCTTGCCCGCAGCCCCCGCCGCGTCAGGAGTCCGCCATGAAGCGTGCCGTCACGCTGTCCGCCCTCGCCTGCCTTCTCGCCGCCACCGCCGCAGCGCCCACCGCGTTCGCCGGGGACGGCAAGCCCGAGGCGTCCGCCACGCCGGAGGCGTCCGGCACGGCGGACGCCAAGGCCACCAAGACCGCCAAGGCAGCCAAGAAGAAGATCGTCCACAAGCTCGCGCCCAGCCTCCTGGACACCGTCCCGCGCCGCGGCACCCTGCGGGTGTGCACCACCGGCGACTACCGTCCCTTCACTTCCTGGAACCGGAAGACCGAGACGTACAGCGGCGTGGACATCGAGATGGCGCGGGACCTGGCGAAGAGCCTGGACGCCAAGGCCACCTTCGTCCCCACCACCTGGGCGAGCCTGGTCGCCGACCTCGACGGCGGGCGCTGCGACATAGCCGTCGGCGGCGTCTCCATCACCCTGCCGCGCGCCCGCAAGCTCGCCTTCAGCGAGCCGACCCGGACGGACGGCAAGACGCCGATCGTGCGCTGCGAGGACAAGGACAAGTACCGCACGCTGAAGGACATCGACAAGCCGGAGACGACCGTCGTCGTGAACCCGGGCGGCACGAACGAGGAGTTCGCCAGGGCGAACATCAAGGAGGCGGAGATCAAGGTCCACAACGACAACAACACGATCTTCGACGAGATCGTCGCGGGCCGCGCCGACGTGATGATGACCGACGCCAGCGAGACGCTCTACCAGTCCAA
Organism: Streptomyces purpurogeneiscleroticus; assembly: GCF_020024005.1. NCBI lineage: Bacteria > Bacillati > Actinomycetota > Actinomycetes > Kitasatosporales > Streptomycetaceae > Streptomyces > Streptomyces purpurogeneiscleroticus. The sequence continues at coordinate 2,254 of NZ_NHSG01000050.1, read as the reverse complement.
GCTCCACCCCGAGCTCTGCTCCGTGCACCCGGACAAGCCCTTCACCTTCGCCGAGAAGGCATACGCGCTGCCGCGCAAGGACTTCCAGTTCAAGGAGTACGTCGACCAGTTCGTGCACCTGGCGAAGCACGACGGCACGTATGAGAAGTACGAGGACGAGTGGATGAAGTGATGCCCCGCGGCGCCGCCCGGCGCGGCGTCAGGTGTCCGTGTCGTACAGCGCCGCGCTCGCCGCGCCCCAGTCGCCCGGGAAGTGGCGGTCGAGCGCGGTGAGCGCCTCGCCGAGGGCCGGGACCAGGAGGCCGTACGGGTCGGTCAGCGGGTCGAAGTAGGGGTGTCCCGGTTGGGCGTCGGGGCGGGGCCGGCCGTTCGGACTGCGGGGCGGCTCCGGGCCGAGCCAGGCGGCGGCCAGTGCCCGCGCCATCGCCGCCGGTGGGCCGTCCTGCACGAGCGGCCGGACGAGCCGGTGGTAGCGGCGGACCGGTGAGTCGTCGGAGAAGAGGACGTAGTCGCGCACCGGCGCGCGCCGGACCAGGCCGAACGCCTCGTTTCTGGCGCCCGGGTCGGTCGTCTGCTCGAAGACCCGGGCGAGGTACGCGGCCGCCGCGGGCAGATCGCCCAGCGCCAGCGCGTGGTACGCGGCGGCCGCCCCCTGGCCGTGGTCGCGGGCCCGCAGCCGCAGCGCGTCGTGCGCGTGCCGCCAGGTGAACGCGTCGGTCTCCGGCCGCAGGGCCAGTTCGCGCAGGAGCAGGTGGCGCAGCAGCGGGTGCAGCTGGTCGGTCTGGCCGTTCCGCACGGGCGGGGTGAGCAGGCCGTGCGTACGGAAGTGGGACAGGGCGCCCTGCGCGCGGTCGTCCGTGTCGCCCCACAGGCCCCAGGCCGTGAACGCGTGGTCCAGGTCGACCGCGGCGGCGGCCCGGGGCAGCAGCGCCCGTACCTCCTCGGGGACGTCCCGCAGCAGCGTGTGCAGCAGGTCGCCCGCGAAGTCCCAGCCCGTGCCCTCGGGCAGCGGCCCGGCCGGCGTGAGCAGCCGGCGCAGCCGGTACGCCCAGTCGGTGTCCGCGGGGAAGCGGGGCAGCGCGTCCAGGAGCGCCGCGACCGCGCCGGGGTGGCCGCGTGTCACGTCGTGGACGAGGCGGCCGAGCCAGGCGGCCGGGCGCGCGACGGGCGGCCGGGGCAGGCCGCGGGTGGCGCCGAGCGTCTCCGCCGCCAGCTCGGTGACCTCGGCCAGGGACAGCCCGCCGAGCTGGGCGACGACCAGGTCGTCGGCCGTCCGGTTCTCCTGACGATGCGTCAGCCGCCAGTTGGTGAGCTGGAAGCGCAGGTCGGGCCCGGCCAGCTGTTCCGGGTCGACCTGCCGGGGCACGGTCCCGGCGGTGGCCACGGTCAGCAGCGGGTCCCATGCCGGGGTGACGCCGCTGTCCAGCGCCCGGGCATGGGCCAGCCCCTGCAGGAACTCCTCGCCCACCGGGCAGTCGGCGTTGTCCAGCAGGAGCAGACAGTGCGTGGTGCGCCGCCGGACGGAGCCGGAGCCGTAGGCCGTCCGCAGGTCCGAGAGCAGTGCCCGCAGCAGTACTTCGTCCACCGTCCCGGCCTCACCGGGGCGGCCCGCGAGCTGCCGCCGCAGATACCGCAGCAGGTCACGGGCGCTGCCGCCGCTGCGCCGCGCGACGCCGGCCAGCGCGCGCTCCAGGTGCCGCAGCCGCAGCCGCGGTTCACCGGCCAGCCGCAGCACGGCGCCGACGCCGGGCGGCGGCGGTGCGTCCCCGAGCGCGTCCAGACTGCTCTGCAGCCCGGCCCGGACGGCACCGGGGACGTCGCCGAGCGGGAAGCGGCCCAGCACACCGCGCACCGACTCCGCCAACTCCCGCACGGCACGCGGTGTGGGCGCGAGGGCGAACGCGAGGAGCAGCCCGGCGAAGGCCGGGAAGGCGAGCGAGGGGTGCCGGGCGGTGTCCCGGTGGAACTGCCCGGCCGCCTCCAGGGCCACCTCGGTGATCGAGGTGTAGGAACCGTCCAGGTCCAGCCAGGCCAGCGGCGCGTCCAGCTCCTGGGCGCGGGCCGAGAGCTGCCGCAGCAGGGTGGTCTTGCCGCCGCCCGGCGGCCCGAGGAAGAGGTAGGCGGGCAGCTCGCTGTGGGCGTGCAGGTCGCGGTGCAGCGCGTCCAGCACCGCCGCCTTCAGGGCCTTCTCGCCGCGCGCCCCGTCCGGGGCGGCGGCAGCGGGCCAGGGCGCGGGGGAGCCGCCGTCGGGGAC